>JAHFGF010000027.1 GCA_023247595.1 Candidatus Omnitrophota bacterium | reverse complement strand
GCAACCAAGCGTAATCTTATCATCAAAACGTTTCTCAATATACAACAGCTTGGACGGCGCCTCTTTTTGGCGCTCTTTTTCCACGTCGATAAATCGTTCCAGCCGGGATTCCATGATCGACCGCAATAAAAACGCGTCGGCATGCATGCTCCTGCCAAACTGGGCTGAAAACCGTTTGTTGAATTCTTCCATCAAAGCCTCACGGAACCTCTTATCGATGCCAATCGAAGAACCCAAAAAACGCTGGTACATATCCTGCAAAAGTCCGTGCATAAAAATTCCCACCTGACGGTTTTCCGGCTCATCGAGTAAATCTTCCTTTTCACGCAGGCCCAGCACATAATTTTGATAAAAGTCATAGGGATTGCGCAGATAGGTATTCACGCTTGAGGCTGAAAACCGAAATGTTTTAAGGTGCTCAATCATGGCCGGAGTTTTCTGGGCTTTCTTGACATACGGCTTGACCTCAACCTCATACGCGGGACGGATGACCGGCAGCGGATTTAAGACATTTTGTTTCTTTTCTTCTTCCCAAATCAACTCTTCAATAAACCGGCTTTTTTCCTTATCTGAACCTTCGCGGTAAATCAGATGGACATTTTTAGCTGATGAAATCAAACGCATGAACTGATACCTTTGAATTTCTTCCTCGAGCTCCAGGCGATCCAGATTCAATTTAATCATGACTTCTCTTGGAATCAGCGGCTCGTAAATACGCAGCTGCGGCAGTACGCCTTCATTCACGTTTAAAACAATGACGTTTTCAAAATTCAGCGACCGGGTTTCGAATAATCCGAGGATCTGCAGCCCCTTTAAAGGAGAACCATGAAACGAGATGATTTCCTGGTCTATTCGGCTTTTAAAAATGCGGAAAATTTCCTCCTGCGCAAAACGCTCGTTAGAAAACCGCGCCAAATTAAATTCCTCGGCCAGCTCTAACATGCGCTGCGCGATTTTGGTATTCAGCGGATAGGCATCGATATGGCTTTTTTCAATGATGACCGAAAGCGCCTGTTTAAGGCACGATGAGAACTTCCGGAAATCATCCGCCTGTTCCCACTGAACAAAAAACATCGCGTGCGCCTGACGCAAGGCCGCCAACAATTGCTCATCGGAAATGACAATGGACATGTGTTCAAGGGTTTTTAAAGTTTCGTCCCGCAGGGCCTTGCAATCTTCAATATCCGTCGGAGAAATAAAAAGCCGGCCGGAAATTTCCGAAAGCGCCTGTCCGGTTAACATCTCTTCAATTTTATGAATCAAAACACGCATGGACGATTCATGCGGCACAATCTGCAGATTCTTAACAAACGGATGGCGCATGACCTTCAAATAATCACGCGCGTAATAAAGCCCCTGCCTTCGGGAGGCCTGCGCCTGAAAAACAAAATCCAATAACGATGTGAGCGAACTGCGCTCCAAGGGATAGCCCATCGACACGTTAAAATCTTTGACCACGGATGAAATTTCAGACAACAAAGGAATAAGCGGTTCAGGATCCGGCAGGACAATGACGGTTTGTTCTGGATTTTTAATTTTCCCGAGGATCTCCCTGACCAAACTGGCCTGAATGTGATCATCAAAAGCCGCGTACAATTGCAGATTAAATTGCGGAACAGGAACTTCTTCCCCTTCCACGACCGGAACACCAAATGTTTTGGACAGCCGTTTTAACGCGGGCCAGCGCCGTTCGTCTCCCTGAAAAAACATTCTGGCCTGACCGCGCTGATAAAGTTCATCAATCAATCTTGACTCCGAACGGTGCAGATAGAAAAAATTACAAAAAAGGAGCTCCTGATATTCGGTCATCTGGATATCTTGAATGTGATGAGCAACCCACCAATACTGATATCCGCGGGTAAAAATTTTGCGCTCTTCCATATAAGCGTGATAAGCCTCGCGCAGCACAGAAACATGTTCCAACAGACGATTGATATCTTTCGGAACCCCGTAGCCAATATGCGCGTTGGCCTCGATATTGCGCAGAGAATCGGACAAGACCAATTCCAAATCCAGATGATCCATGAATTTCAAAATCTCAACCGTCCAGGGAAGAAACTGGGCAAAGGTTTCCCTGCCTTTAAGGATTTGCGGCACCTTTTCTTTCGCGAGCTGATAAATGATGTAGTTGTGATCCAAATCCAGCATATTCACGACGTGGTGATGCTTGAGCGTTATCGTGCGGATCAATTCATCAATCGTTAAAAACTGTGGCGCGATGTACGCCCGTCCAAAACGCCGCGCTAATTCCCGTTTTAGAAAAAGGGCCGGACGTTTTCCACCGAACACCACGCACAACTTTGAAAGGTCATGGCCTTTGTTCAAATAGTTCTCCACCATATGACCGGATAAACGGTCAATAAAACTGTCGGTGAAACTAAATGTATGGATACGGTTATTGTCACTCATGGTTAAAGTTCAACCTTTTCAACGCTTTGGTCATGAAAATAAATAATCCACCCTCGAATAGTCTTAGACGGATACAAACCCGCTGCCAATTTTATATATTGCCGAACCTGGACGGTATGGGCATCGCGCGCTTCGCGGGAAGTTTTAAAATCAACAATATCAACACCATCGTCCGAGACAATCATGCGATCGATACGCTTAGTTTCTCCACGGGCGTCAACGATTTCACGCTCACAATAAACTTCTTTACCCTCAAGATAAAAAAACGGCTTCAACCGCGGGGCATCAACCAGCTTAACAACGACTGTCCGCAGCGATTCCCAGTCGGTAAAAGACGGATACTGATGCATCAAAAAGATTTTGGCCCTGTTCCAGCATTCCGTGAGACTAACGGCATTCAGGTCGGAAATAAATGACAACGCGCCATGGACCATCTCCCCCTGCTGGCGGACCTGGGAAAGTTCAAGGTCGATATCGGAGAATTCCTCTTTGAGAAAACTCATCCAGTCGCGCGATAAAACGGGTTTGCATGGTGACCTTACCGCGCCCGTTTGCGGCTGGCGTTTTTCAACAACCGGATCGCCAATGTGATAAAGATTTTCCGAAATCAAAAACTGAGCCGGATTAGTGCCTTGGCCAGCCCTCGACGGAATAAACACATACAGTTCACTGATTGCCCGCGTGAGCGCGACATAGACATTGTTTAATTCCGTTAAAAAAGAATGTTTGTATTCGTGCGCGTAAAGCCTGTTTAACGCGGGAGACAAGGCCCGGTATTTTTCCTTAAGCCGCACCAGCCTGATGCCCTCGGGCGCGTGCACCGCGACAAAAGACTGCTGGCCGTCCTTTCCGCCGGAGCCTACTTTAATATCCATTTCCAATGAAGGCAGAATGACAACCGGAAACTCGAGCCCTTTGGCTTTATGGATAGTCAGAATTCGCACCGCCTGCTGGCCACGGACAAAAACAAACAGGTCTTCGGCAAACGGCTCTTCAAAATATTTAAGAAAGGAAGTCAGATCCCCGCGTTCTTTTTCTTGATTCTTGATTACTCCCAAAAAATGCATGACAAAACCGCGGTCTGAGGGAAAGTTCTCAATAATGTTTAACCGCTCCAAAAGACTGACGGTAAATTCATATAACGGATATAAACCAACGTTCTTAAAGAAATCTTCAAAAAACTCTTCCCACAAGTCCGTAAACCGCTGACGGAATTCTTTATAAATATAAAACGTCTTGTCGCGGCTGATGCGGGGACGGAGTTCAAAAACAAAATCATGAAACACGGATGTGTCGCGTCCGGATGCCTTGGCAAACGTTTCTCCGAGGATAAAATTCGCAAAACTGACATTATCAATCGGCGAACCCAGAAAACGCAGCAGGGCTTCAATCTCCCGAATCGTCTTATTATTTTTAATATTGCTGGTGCGTTCAGAATGAACATCAATGCCGGCTTCCAATAGCCAGCCGGTCATGGCTTCCACATCGCTGTTATTTCTCGTCAGAATCGCGATTTCGCTTAACGCGTATCGATTTTTAAGCGCCTGGATAAGTTCAAGCGTTTTAAGCCGCACCTCTTCGTCACGTTCCTCTTTTTTATCGGCTTCAATTGGCTCGACATGCACGAATCCTCCCGCGAGACCATCCCTGGATTTTTGCTGGCTGTTGGCAAACACTCCCTGGATATAATTCAAATCATCCGGGCTGAAGGTGACCATATTCTTTTTTTTCTTCTGCCGTTCGTAGTCTTCTTTGGCCGCTATGAAACGCTTTAAATTATCCATGCTGAATATCTGATTGTTGAAATCCACAATATTTTTTCGGCTGCGCCAATTGATTTCCAGAAATTCCTGGCGGACATTATAAGACGCGAACCTCGTCTTTAAATCATCAAACAAAAGGCTGTCGCCTCCACGGAATCCATAAATGGCCTGTTTCTTATCCCCCACATAAAACAAAGACCCGCCGGTGGATAAGGCCTCCTGCACCATTAAAGTCAAATTCTCCCACTGCAGGCGGCTGGTATCCTGAAATTCATCCATCATGTAATGATGAAAACGCGTGGCCAAACGGTAATACAATTCCTCAACCGTCACCTGGCCGTCATCAAACAGGCTGCGGGCTTTTTTATTTAACTCTTCTAAAAAAAGCACATCATCTTTAACCGCCTGAGCCCGGAATTCCCGGATGACCATCGCGAACACATCAATATAGGAATTAAAAAGCGTTGAAGCCTCTAATTCGCTTAATTCACGCAGCCCGCGGTGAATCTTTTCCCAAAGCTTTTCAACTTCCTTGCCGATGGCAAGGCCTTTGGTCGACGGGAATTCTTCTCGGTTGAAAAACTCCGACAAATCATCGACATCAAAGGCATCGTCATGGTTTTTCAAAAATTCCTGAAATTTATTTTGGAACGTAGCGTGCGTATTTTCCGGCAAGACATCTTTAAGCTCGCGCATCAGCTTAAGGATTTCTTTTTTCAACATAAAAAGATCCTGAGGTTGCGCCGGGCCGCTCAAGAAATCAAGCGAATAGAAATTGGACTGGTTAAAAAGCGCAATCAGGATTTTCAGCAAATCTTTTTTGGGAAACCACCCGCTGCGGTTTTCAATGAATAAATATTGATGCAGAAACTGATTAAGCGCCTGCATGATATCTTTATCTGTCGCGGCCCGATCAATAAGCGCGTCCAACGCCCCGGCGATATATTCATGCGAATTGCGTTTGATATTAAAATTGGCCGAGAGATTAATCTTAAACGAACATCCGCACAATAACGCGTTGATAAAACTGTCAATGGTCTGGACCTGAAAGAAATTATAATTCCTGATAAGCCCTTCCATCACCGCGTATGCCCTGCCGCAGGCTTCTTGTTCGGTAATATTTAAGGGAATGAGGATTTCTTTCTTTTCTAATTCCGAAAGCCTTCCGAGGGCGATCTTTTTTAAAAAATCCAGAATCCTCGCCTTCATTTCAACAGCGGATTTATTGGTAAAGGTAATCGCCAGGATGGAACGCAAATGGACAGGAGCATTCGAGGAATGGATCAATAACTGAACATATCTTTTGGCCAAGGCAAAAGTTTTGCCGGAACCGGCAGAGGCTTCCACCACCCGGACTTCCGGCGATTCAAAAGGATTCAAATTGTTTTTTTGGGTTAACTTGGCCATGTGCTTCGACGCTGATTATGACAACCGAACTTCCGGCAGAATATTCGAAGGGAGATTGGACTTTTATCTATTCATCAGCGCTTAAAAATGTCGGGTCTTCTAAAACTTCTCGGATGGTCGCGACCGAACCTTGCACATACGTCTGTCCCGGCTTCATGCCCCAGTCCAAGTTTTCCCCGGCAAACGCATCAAGTTTATGAACAAGCTTATCGCGTTCTTTAGACGTTAAGGCCAAACGTTTTTTGACCTGATTCTCTTTAACATTTTCACTGATTAATACCTTGGACAACAACGCCGAAGATTCTAAAATGCCGCGCATGGATTCTTTGCGCAGATCCGCAAGTTCTTGTTGCCCTCGGAGAAATTCTTTTTCCTCTTCTTCGGTTGCTGATCCCTTCTTTTTGCTTTGATGCATTTGATTCCACAGCGCCCGTTCTTTGATGTTAAGCCCGACTAACTGATCGCAGGAATAGGAATAAGTGTCGATCACTTTTCGCATCAGCGCATTCGGAACGCTGAAATACTTTTCCAGATAATTTTTCGCGATACGGATGTCCATGTTGTCTTTAGCCAGACGGTCCAAATTCCATTGGATAAAACTCAGTTCACTGCCCTTGGTTTTCATGGCGTCCGCCTGGTGCTGGCGCTCACCCATATTGTCCAGATATTGAAAACCGGAAATATAACTGCGGGCAAAATCATATTTCATGATGTCAGGATTATTGCGCTTAAACGCACTATCGTCCGCCGCAAAAAGATTCGCGCTGGAAAACCACACCTGAAGAAAAATAACAATGAGGATTCTAAAGAGAAGCATAATTAAATAATATTCTGGATTTTTTCAATAAACGCTTCGCGGTTGACCGGTTTCTGCAGATAATCAATGCCCATCATTTCACCGATGCGCTTATCGAGCTCTTGTTCACGAGCGGTTAAAAGGAGCACCGGGATATCTTTATATTCATCCGCAAACTTAAGCGTGCGCAGAACATCATAGCCGTTGAGTTCCGGCATCATGATATCCAAAACAATCAAATCCGGCCTTTCTTTTTTGACCAAGACCATGGCATCAATCCCGTCTTTTGCGGTCTCTACCGTATAGCCCTGATTTTTTAAAATCTCTTTAACCAGCCGAATTACGACCGGATCATCGTCCACCACCAGCACTTTTTTATTCTTACCCTTCATATCCATCCTTTGATTTTCCCATAATGTTTAAACCGCTTAATTTCATAACTGCTTCCCTAATTACCCGCAAGAGAGTTAAATGTTTTTGTATACTAGACCGAGAATGTTAAAAAGTGAAGTATAAATTTAATCTTTCAAGCCAATCGGCCCAAATGCCTTTATTATTTCCTGCTTGGTCACAGTCCGGTATTCACCGGGTTTAAGCGTTCCCAACTGCAAATCTCCAAAAGCAACTCTTTTAAGACTCATAACCTCGTGCTCCAAACAATCAAACATCCGGCGGATTTCACGATTTTTTCCTTCGGTTAATTCCAACGTTAAACGCGATTCCCTGCCGCTCGCCTTACGCACATTTACCTTATCGGCCTTAAGAAGTTCTCCTTTGTCTTTAATTCCTTTAAGCATGGTTTGAACTTCTTGTTCTGTCACCAAACCTTTAACCGTCACAACATAAAGTCTTTGAACTTTATTATACGGGTCTGTCAGCCAGGATGATAGTTTCGTATCATTGGTCAAAAGCAACAGGCCGGTTGTGGCCATATCCAAACGTCCGACGGGATGCAAATACCCGTCTTCTTGTTTTAATAAAGAAAATACCGTCGGCCTTCCATGTTCATCCGAACGGGTTGTTACAACCCCTTTGGGTTTATACAACATCACGGTGCGCCACACCGACGGCTTAGCTTTTTGATCGTTGAGCCTGAGCTTAGCAAATTCAGGCACAACCAAAAAAAATGGATCCTTTCTCACAACACCATCCACCCGCACACGGCCTTCGATGATCCATTGTTTCGCTTGGCTGCGAGAAGCCAATCCCAATTTGGAAAACGCCCGCTCCAAAGGAACCTTGCCCAAATGTTTTTGATTAGATCGCCTTGCCGACATAGATGATCTTCCCGTTGGCAGCTTTCCTCAAATACACGACGATTGTCAGAGGAAAAGATTCAATTTTTTGCTGTAAAACGGCATACATTATTTTCTATTTCCTTATCAGCTCTAATTTAACATCATCGCCAGGTTTTAAAGAAATGGGCTTCTCTATCATTTCGCCATACACCAAAATATATTTACCTGGCATAATGCTTTCAATCTTGAATTCCCCTTCTTGATCAGTCCCCACGCCCACCCCATAGACATCATGACCCTCTTTAGAAAAATTGAACGGATTCCAAAAATTGTCAAGCTGATAGCTTTTTTCTGGCACTAAATCTATGCGGCCACCGGCAATCGGTTTTTTGTTCTTATCCAACAATCGTCCATGTAATTTGATAGTCTTGACTAATCGAATATCAGAAATTATCGTTTCCGGAAATTTCATGTCTAAAATTCGATTCTCTTGTATATCAAACCCATCTTTGTTAAACGAAAGAGCATAATAATTAATATCGTCTGGTTTTCTTCGGACATTTTTAAAAATAAATCGCCCGTTTTCATCAGAGAACGTTTTGTTTTCTCCATTTTTTAAATGAATTCCATCATCAAGAGAAATGGCGACACCCGAAAGAGGTGTTTTATCCCAATTGAAAACCCGCCCAGATATGGTCCCAACAGCTGGCTCAAGCGCGACCTTTACAGTCTCTTGAGTAGGAATATCTAGATCTAAAGTCAGAATCTCATATCCTTTGGCTTGAAACGTGAACTTATGATTCTTTTTAGAAAGCCCCTGAATTTCACTTTCACCCCTCTGATTCGTGACCGAATTCACATCAGAATATCTATAATAAAAGCTCTCATTCTGACCAGCCACGTTGACTTCACAGCGCGACCTTACATCAATAAAATATCCTGTTAAAGGAATTTGAGTCTTAACATCAACCACCTGAAATTTCACTCTCTCTCCACCATGGGAAGGACAATCGGCTGGGGCAGGCGGATTTCGATCGATATCATACTGGGACTGTGCTGCCTCGACGGTGCCGACGCAAATCAAGAAAGACATAATCAAACAGAATAATTTATTTTGCATTGAACGCCTCCGTACCATTTACCAATCCATACAGTTTGATACTTGCCCCCATCATTGCCTATAAACTTCTTCGTGTTTTGATCAATAACGCCGATAAAAAACTTTCTTTCACCAAACCGCTGCCGCGGAAATCCACATCCTGTCCGAGCTTGTCAATTTCAACAATCAAGGCGCCGGTTGATTTCGCAGCCGTCCAGGCCCATGATTCCAATTGAGCGCGGCTAATGGAACTTAAATTCGTCGCGACAAATAAAATGCCATGCTCCTTTAAAGCCGCCATCGCCTTGGCCATTAAAGCGGGCATATCCTTTTTCACACTAAACACCTTGCCTTCATAACGAGAAAACGACGGAGGATCAAGGATGATGACATCAAACAGATTATTGCGTTTGGCCGCCTTCTCAACATAACGGATGGCATGCTCGCGCATAAACTCGCTTCGGCCGGTTTTCAATTGATTGAGTTTATAATTCTCTTCGCCTTTTTTAAGAAATTTGGAACTGATATCCACATTGACCACACGCACAGCGCCGGACATGCGGCAATGCGCGCCGAAGGAACAGGTATACGCAAAACAATTCAGGACTTCTTTATCCTTGGCAAACGACGCAACCAGCCTGCGGTTTTTGCGCATATCCAGAAACAGCCCTTGATTCAAATGATCGCTGAGATCGACATGAAATTTCAAACCATTTTCTTCAACCACCGTTTGTGACGAGCCCGCAACCAGGATATCCATGGATTCTTTGTCCAATACCGGCGAAGCCGTGGCTGATCTGTCTTTGAACACTAAGAATTGCGCGTCGAATTTTTCTTTTAGGACATCGCGAATTAAATATTTGTGTTCTTTCCATAAAGGATCGAACGCATAAACGACAAAATGTTTATCGTAACGGTCAATGATAAGCCCGGGAAGTTTATCACCCAAACCATTCACGAGGCGCATAGCGTTGGATGACAGTTTCAAGCTGTCGCGAAAAGCAATGGATTGCCCAAGCAAATGCTTGATTGAGTCTGAATCTTGAAGAGAAAATGTTTTGGCCATGGATTAAACTTGCGGAACTGCTGTTGTCATATCGTCGAAAATTTGCTGAGGGGTCATGGACTTGGAAAATTGTTTTAAACGCCACACCTGATTATGACGGGAGCTTTGATCAGGTTTTAAATGGACCGTTGACGCGTGCGTCTCCACTTCCAAATAATTATGATCCATGGCATTGAACACCTCCACCACAGACCGATGGAGGTAATCAGCATCTAATTCAACATCAAATACTTTGAGATACGCCAACAGGCCATTCTTATTTTTCTGAAGACATAAAACCGCGCCCATATTGACCATGCCGCCGAATTTAAACAATTGGTTATCATGGCATGGGACACAGGACCATCCGTCGACTTCACGGACAACAATGTGGTGACTCGGCAAAGTGAGATCTTCTTCATGATACGAACGCAGTTTATCTTTGGTCGTCGGCAAAAATACGTCAAACGGCCGGCATAACTGAGTCACATTCCAAATCCCTTTATGGACAACGGCTTTTCCCTTATTACAGATCTCCTGCCCAAGAGATATAACTCCATTTTGATTCATGGAAACAGTTCGGGTGATCTGCAGTCCTGTTTCCCGGCAGATGGGAGATACCATCGAGATCTTGTTATCCGCAAGAGTCGTTTGATAACGCCCGGCGTCCAACTCCAAAGGCGGCGTCCCTCCCCACCAGTCTTTCTGCGGGGCAAGCCAGGTTTTATCGCCGCCCCAGACCCGGAATCCCAGTTTTGTTTTTTCCGCGCGCAGCGCCGTCACCTGGGAAAAATCAAAAACCTCGCCGGCAAATTCCTTCTGAACAAAAAATATTTCCTCACCATCGTAACTTAAAGAAATGATACGGCCGCCGATATCCGGCACGATTCCCATAGAAATCGCGCCCGCGCGGATTTGATAACCATCCCAGCCGTAAATTTTTGTTTGAGTGATGTTGTTCATATATGTATAAACGCTTTCCTTATTGAGCTTTGCATTTCTAATGAATGGATCAACGGACTTGTCATCGACGATCTCGGTGACGATCCTTTGGTTATGCATAATGCAAAGCTCAATAACAGATAAAAACAAAACCCCTGCTTTTAAATCGCAGAGGTTTTATTTTTTCAGACATAGGCAGAAACTGTTTTAATCATTCAACGCGCTCATCATAGCTTCTAATTCAGTGAATTTTTCCTGATAATCTTCACGGGCCCGGCGGATGACTTCACAGGCCTCTTCCCTGTCATAGACATGGGTGATTTCACAAATCCGCTCATTAGAATCAGGCAGATCTTTATAAGTTAAAAAATAATGTTTCAACCGGTCAATAAAAGCGCGCGGACAGTCGCCAACATCTTTCCATTGGCTGTAAAGACCGTCGCCGTGCATGACCGCGATGATTTTATCATCGGCCTGGCCTTGATCAATCATGCGAAATCCGCCGATAGGATTAGCCCTGATAATCACATCGCCGTGGCTGATGGTTTTCTCGGTTAAAACGCAAATATCCAAAGGATCATCATCCCCCACGATGTGCGGACGGGCTGTGCGTTCCCGGCAGAATTCGGCAATCCGTTTGGCGCAATAGGTTTGAGGAATAAATCCGTACAACGTCGGACAAATGCTGGAGTATTTCTGCGGACGGTCGATTTTTAAGAATCCGCTTTTTTTATCAATTTCGTATTTAACCGTATCGGTGGGAACCGTCTCAATGTAGGTATTAATCTGATTGGGCCATTCCTCCCCGATGGGAATGCCATGCCAGGGATGCGAACGCAATAGAAGCGATAAAGAACGCCATAAAGCATGTAATTCAGTATTCATAAATCTTCCTTAACTGTTCAATTAATGTTTAATTTTGTTTCAAGTATAGCACGGAAAAATTTCCCACCAACGAGGATTTTAAGAAAGTTACCGTCTACCTCTTCCGCACCCCGGGGGTGCGGAGCGGTCTATTAAACGCGCGCGGCGTGGTCTTCCTGCAGCAGCAGATTATTAATGACCAGCAAAATTCCGTTTAAAATCAGCCGCATGAAACCTTTCGACGCCGAAAACGTCACATTGAACTCTGTCGAGGACGGTTTCCAGAGAAACCGAACCGACGGTGTGAGTTCGATGCCAGATCATCAGAAAAATCATTTTAAAGGCTGTCCCCTTCCCCCACCCCCAGGACGCGGGCTGGCCGCGAAGAAAGAAAAAATTCTGGTCTTTAGACAGAGCAAAGAAAATGATGAGCGTTTCAGTCCCTACTGTCTCTGTAACTTATTCCCCCGCGTTTTAATTGTTGTTCCACAATTGCTGGTACATGAAATACACCTTGCGCAGCTGGCGCGTGAGGGAACCTGAGGTGCCATTACCGAAAGAGGCCATGCCGTTGTACTCGTGATTCCATCCGGACCCGTCGGGATTGATGTTTTGGCGCATCGGATCGCCGTCTTCCCACCAGTTATCGGCCCATGTGAACACGAAACCTCCGAGGGAATCGCCCGGGGTCTGTGCCCCGGCGCGGTGGCCCGCAATGTCTTCCCAGTTCTGACGGTGAATCTGGGCTTGGTATTTTTCATTGAGTTTTCCATCGACGACAATAGGGTTCATCGTGCCGAATTCCGTAAGCATGACCGGACGGTCCAAAAACAGAGCAACCTTCTTCCATAGTTCATGAAAACCGTTGTTCTGGTATAAATTGAGTCCGAAGATGTCTACCGCCGGCGCGTATTTGGCATATTCTTCGATCAATCCAGTGCCGCCGTTGGCAATCGCCACGGGATGGCGATTTTTGTCAATTTTTTTGATGAGTTCGGCCGCTTCATTGACGAATTTGGCGAATTCTTCCGGTTGTCGGGACGCCTGCGTGTGGGGAAAAGGAAGATTATTCTCATTGCCCAGGACCCA
>JAHFGF010000172.1 GCA_023247595.1 Candidatus Omnitrophota bacterium | reverse complement strand
CCATCTGAATACTGCATTTTTATTGAAGACAAAAAAATTTGGATTAGTTTGTTGTGGTTTGATCAAAAGGCGTCTCAGTATTTTTTCGAACAATTTTCCAAGAAGATTCAATAAAGCAGTGCCGTTAATTGACCAATGATATAAGATCTCAGGATTTTGATTAGATTCAATTCAATGAAGCGAAAAATTCGATAGAGAAATGTATTTGATAAGAATCTTCATCACAGAATGAAGATTCTTTAAGGGAAGAATTTCATGGGTTCAAGTCCAGTATATATTTTAGGCATTTCCGCTTTTTATCATGACAGTGCGGCTTGCCTGATTAAAGACGGGGAAATTCTCGCAGCTGCGCAGGAGGAGCGCTTTACGCGAATCAAACATGACCCGTCATTTCCCCGGCATGCGGTTGATTATTGTTTGCGGGAAGCGGGTATCAAGATTCAGGATCTTTCGCGCATTGCTTTTTATGAACAGCCTTTTTTAAAGTTTGAGCGGTTGTTATTAACGTATTTGAGTTTTGTACCCCAAGGTTTAGAGTCTTTTCTCAAAGCCATGCCCGGCTGGCTTAAGCAAAAAATATTTTTTAAAAGTGTTATTCAGGAAGAATTATCTTTTAGCGGAGAAATTATTTTCCCTGAACATCACCAGTCTCACTCGGCGTCGGCTTTTTTTCCGTCGCCATTTCAACGCGCGGCCATCATCACGTTTGACGGCGTCGGCGAGTGGGCCACCACCAGTTGGGGAGTGGGTCAGGAAAACCGGATTGGGCTGAAAAATGAAATTCATTTTCCGCATTCGCTTGGTCTTTTGTATTCCGCATTCACGTATTACCTTGGCTTTCGCGTGAATTCCGGCGAGTATAAAATCATGGGCCTGGCCCCGTACGGCAAACCGTTGTATGCGGACTTGATCAAAAAGGAATTAGTCCATGTCAAAGAGGACGGATCCTTTCGCCTCAATCTGGATTATTTTGATTTTCCCGTTGGTGTGTGCATGACCAATCGGCAGTTTAACCGATTGTTCCAAGAATCGCCGCGTCTGCCGGAAAGCGCAATCACCCAAAAGCACATGGATATTGCCGCTTCCATTCAAAGTGTTGCGCAGGAAGTTATGGTTAGGATTGCCTGCCATGTTTATGGGATGACTAAAGAGCCCAATCTTTGTTTAGCCGGCGGGGTGGCGCTGAATTGTGTTGGAAACGGCGAAATTTTAAAGCAATCGCCATTTAAAAATATTTGGATCCAGCCGGCGAGCGGAGATGCCGGCGGTGTAATCGGCGCGGCGCTTTATGCGTGGCACGAGCATTTACATAAATCTCGGGGTACCATTCAAACCAAGAACCGGCAAAAGGGATCATTGCTTGGGCCGGATTATGATCAAAAAGTTAAAGAAATAGCTGACCGTCTTGGATGGGTTTATCAGGAACTGGAATCCAAAGAAATTCCGTTGTCCATCGCCCAGCTTGTCAGCGAACAAAAAGTAGTGGCGCTGTGTCAGGGAAGAATGGAGTTTGGCCCGCGAGCGCTCGGCGGGCGCAGCATCATCGCGGATCCTCGTTCGCAGGATATGCAATCCAAACTGAATTTGAAAATTAAATTCCGTGAATCGTTTAGGCCTTTTGCCCCGGCGGTCTTGGCCGAACGCGCCCAAGAGTATTTTGACCTTCCTGTTGAAAGCCCGTACATGCTCTTGACAGCGGCATTGCGCGAACAATGGCGGAATAAGGATGCGAAGGACGACGGAGTAACCGGTTTTGATCTGTTAAAAATAAAACGTTCCGCGTTGCCTGCGGTGACGCATGTGGATTATTCAGCGTGTGTCCAGACCGTTGACAGGGAACGCAACCCGTTGTTTTATTCCATCCTTGAGGCGTTTGACGCGTTGACCGGATGTCCTGTTTTGCTTAATACATCGTTTAACGTCCGAGGAGAGCCCATGGTTTGTACGCCCGAAGACGCCTATCGCTGTTTGATGCGCACAGAAATCGATTACGCTTTGATTGGCAGCTGTTTATTTGAACGCGCCCGTCAGCCTCAGCAAAATTCTCTTAAAAAGGAAAATGTATCCGTGGAGTTCGATTAAAATGATAAAGTCAATTCATGATCAGCAATTGAAGGTTTTTGGATATGGTTTGTCTTTACTATTATTTCTTGTCGCTTGGAGAGAATATCATTGCCATGGCTCTCCATTTATTTTTTACGCGGCCGTTGTGTTGGGATTGTTGATGGCTGTTTTAACTGGGGTTAAGTCATCAGCGCTTCAATGGTTTTATATCCGATGGATGGTTGTTGCCGCATTTCTGGGGATGATTGTGACGGCGTTGATTCTTACGGTTTTATTTGTCCTGATTTTTATTCCGACGGCTATTTGTCTGAAATGTCTTGGAAAAGATTATATGCGGCGAAATTGGCAGGATCGTTCGGTTAAAAGTTTTTGGTTGAAGCTGCCTCAAAGTGACGATAAAAATTTTCAATAACGGAAAACAAACGGTATGTCTCGTTTTGGGGAATTCAAAGAACTTTGGCGGTTTTTAAAATGCCGCAAGCGCTATTGGTTAATTCCCATCGTTCTTGTGATGGTTTTTTTAGGATTGCTCATCATTTTTGCGCAGACGTCGAGCATGGCGCCGTTTATTTATACGTTTTTTTAAATGACCTATAATTAATTCCCGTGTGTTCGGGAAGAAAGGGCGGTGTATGAGTATTGAAAAGTTTTCAATGAAAGAAGCAATAAAGCATGGCTGGGCCATGACCAAGAAGTATTGGAAAGTTATTTTGGTGATTGCGGTTATTGTTCTTGGATTTAAAGGGCTGGAGGTAATGCTGAGCAGTTTTGCCGGCGGAGGTTTCATGCGCAAAAGTCAGATGGAACAATTATCCAAAGATTCTACCGAGGCTAAGCTGTTGAGTGACAGTTTAGTTAAAGAAGAAATCATCGATCAAAATGGGCGTGTTCTAGACAAAATTGACACGTTAACTGGGCCTGATGATTTAGTATTGCCTGTGGAACTTGAACCAAAACGAAATCAGATTTTTGAATTGCTCAACAAGTACCGTTACCGTCTGCCGTTTCCGAAACTAATTTATTTTGCGCTCAAGATTGTGTTGTGGGTCGTCAGTATGCTTATTGGCGTCGGGTATCTTAAAATGAACTTGATGATGGCGCGTGACCAGGAGCCTTCGATAGAGGAGATTTATATCAATGTCCAAGCGCTTATCCCGTATCTTTTGGGAGGCATTTGTTATGGACTGGCTGTTATCGGAGGGATGATTTTATTGATTGTCCCGGGAATTATTTTGGCGATCATGCTGCAAATGTATTGTTATCTCATCATTGATAAGGAAATGGGGCCGATACAATCGCTCAAGCGTAGCCGTGTGATTACCAAAGGCTCGAGAGGAAAGTTGTTTGTGTTTGGCAGTCTTTTAACTTTATTGAACTTGGGCGGATTGCTTTGCCTGGTGGTTGGACTTTTCTTTACAATATCAATCAGTTCCATCGCAATGGCCTATGTGTATGACCGTTTGGAGAACGCGCCGGAGGTTGTTGGATAAAACAGAATGTTTTTGTTTTGATAAAGGCGGTCAGGGATTCTTGCTTGTGCTTATTTTTTATTGCGTGTATAATTCCTCTCGTTCGAATTAACTCTCAACAAAGAGGCCATTATGAGACTAAAATCGTTTCGAATTTTTCGGTATAA
Organism: Candidatus Omnitrophota bacterium; assembly: GCA_023247595.1. The sequence continues at coordinate 111 of JAHFGF010000172.1, read as the reverse complement.
ATCGATTGTGGACAGCGGTGAATGCGCGCTGTCGTCGGATTTTACAATCCTCATTGGTAAAAATGAATCCGGCAAGACGGCGTTTCTTGAGGCCTTGCGCGATTTCGACCG
>JAHFGF010000026.1 GCA_023247595.1 Candidatus Omnitrophota bacterium | reverse complement strand
GTCCAGGATGAGGTTTCCGTGCTGTGGAAGAATGTATCGACGGAGAATGTTAATAGTATCGCGGATGTCAAAGGTTATGAGGACGATTTCTTAAAGCTTTTCGGTTTCGGCTTGCCCAAGATTAACTACGATGCTGAAGTTGAAGTTGATCTATCCATGGAATAAGGTTGAATGTTCGTTCCGGATAGATTGTATAAAAATGTTAATTCCTGCCTAAAGTAAAAAATAATTTCTCCCGCTGTTTTTCGAGCCTAAAATGAACATTTTGAAGCAATTAAAAAAAATTGAAATGTTCGTTGACACTCCCCACATTATTTAATAGATTGAGTTCCGAAAGAAAATACCTAGTATTTATTTTTCTTAATATTTATCAAAAGCGGGGTGACCGTATGGATGAAAAAACTATTTTAACGATCGATGAGTTGGCAGAGTACTTAAGGGTTAAAAAACGAACAGTTTACGATTGGGTCAAAAAAGGGAAAATTCCCGCTATCAAAACAGTAGGCCAATGGCGATTTCGAAAAGATAAAATTGAGGAATGGCTGGAAACTCATAATTGAGGAGGTCTATGTATGGCGGATGTAAAGCGTGATGTTGAGGGAGACTTGCGTGAATTGGTTGCGACCATTCTCGAAGTCGAGCCCAACACCATAGATGAGAAAGCAAGTTTTGTCAAAGACCTCGGTATGGATTCTATGATGGCTCTGGAGATTTTGGCCAGTATCGAGAAGAAATATAAAATCGTTATCCCCGAAGAAGCGTTAGCCAAGTTTACCTCGCTGAATCAAACCGTAAAAATTGTCCAAGATATGCTCGATAAAAAATAATCTGAAAATTTCCCGCCCGTTGCCAAGGAGAAGGCATGTATTTTAAAAGGTTAGAAATATTCGGCTTTAAATCATTCGCAGATAAAATGTCATTGAATTTTGAGCCGGGTATAACGGCTATCGTCGGGCCGAATGGTTGCGGAAAAAGCAATGTCTTTGATTCTATCCGATGGGTCTTGGGGGAGCAGAGCGTTAAAGAATTGCGCGGTTCTTCCATGGAAGATGTTATTTTTAACGGAACCGATAAACGTCCCGGCCTTGGATTTGCTGAAGTCAGCCTTACCTTTTCCAATGAAGCCCGCTCCTTACCTATTGAATATGATGAAGTGACGATTTCCCGACGGTTATTCCGTTCCGGGGAAAGCGAATATTTAATTAATAAATCACCGGTTCGTCTGAAAGATATTTCCGAGCTCCTCATGGGCACTGGTATCGGCGCTGAGGCTTATTCCATGGTGCAGCAAGGCCGGGTTGATTTAGTCGTCAGTGCCAAGCCTGAAGACCGCCGCATCATCCTTGATGAGGCTTCAGGAATCACAAAATATAAATCTAAAAAACGCGAAGCCTTAAACCGGTTGAAGGATACTGAAAATAATCTCCTGCGCATCAATGACATTGTCGTGGAGGTTAAGAAACAAATAGCCAGTACCGAACGCCAGGCGAAAAAAGCCCAGAAATATAAAGAAGAATTTGAACAGTTAAAACAATATGAATTGGTTTTAGCTGGATTTTTGCTGACTCAGCTTGACGCCGAAAAAAACGGCCTGGACGCGCGAACAGTTGAACTTAAAAATCAGGAACAGGATCTCCTGCGCCAGGTCGAGGAGATGACGAATTTAATTGAATATGAAAGCGGGCTTCTTCAAGATCTGGAAGAAAAAATTAATGAATATAAATCCCAAGAGATCCGAATGGCCAATGACATTGAGTTAGATGTCCGCCAGATCGGTTTTAATGAAGAGCGCATTGAGAATTTAAGCGAAAACGTTGCCAAAATGCAGCAGCAGAAAAAACAGCTTGAAGAGCGGCGCGTTCTTCAGCAGCAGAAAATTGACGAGTTAAACAGCGATCTGTCCTCTTTGAAACAAACTATTGATTTGCACGACGAGGGATTGTCAAAGAAGAAGACGGAGTTAAACGAATTAATTTTAGCTATCGAAGCGGCAAGGCAAGCTGTAAAAAATGACGAACAGAAAATTGTCGATCTTAATTCCCGCCAGGTGGCTATTAAAAATAATCTGACGGAAGTCATGAAAGAAATTCAGGGATGTTTGGCCAGGAGAAATCAGCTGGAAACGGAAAGTGTTAAGGTTATTGACGAGAAACGGGAAGCGGAGTCCAAGCTCACATCTATTGATCATAATATTGTCCAGTCACTGACAGAGTTTGATGTGCTCAAGCAGAAATTATCCCAGGAACAATCGATCTTGGTGGAATTTCAGCTGAGGCTTGACGGTTATGAACGCGCCTTAGTTGATCTGGAAAAAAAGAAACTCTTTTTGGTTTCGCAGAAAGAATTTATCGAGAAATTGCTCGTTCAGTATCAGGACATTCCCGACCCTGTTGTGGAAAGTCGGTTTTTTTCAAGTATTCCGCCGCTGGAAAAACATGGCGCGATTATCGGAAAAGTTAAGCAGGTTTTGGATGTGGATCCGCAGAGACTGGAACAGCTCAAGGGGCAGTTTTCAGAATTTAACGTGGAAAAGCTTTATGAAATCATTTGCGAAACGAAATTCATTGAACAGAATCCCCAGGATGTTGAAGACAAAATTGCAGCCTTGGAGCAGAATATTCTTGAAACAGTCACTTTAACTCAGAATACTGAGGGAGAAATCCGTCGGCAATCCGCAATAGTGGAAACTCTGGCCAAGGATATTTTGAATTACGAAAAAACATTGTCTGTCTACGAAACACAAAAAAGTTCTGTGGCTCATGAGGCGGGTAAATTATCCAACGAGCTTGAAGTTATTGTAAGCGGATTGGAAAAAACGACCGAAACTTTGACCGCATTAAATTCCAAAGAAGCGCAATTGGGTATTCAGCTGGACAATTCCATCCAGGATTTAAAAAGTTTTCAGAACGGCATTCGCGAAACACAGGAACATATTGCGGCGCAGTCCCGTCAGAAAGAAGATTTGGCCGTCATTGCCGCGCAGATGGAAGCTGAACTTCAATCGTGGAAAGACAAAGAAAAAAGCCTGAGTGAAATCACGCGCGGGTATGTTGAAACCTCGGAATCAGATCGGGCTCAGCTGTTGACCATTGAGACTGAAATAGTTGATAATCAAGCCAAACAGCAGAAGATTACCGTCGATATCGAAGAACTTCGTTTTAAAATTGAAGAATTAAAAATCACCAAAGAATCCTTCCACAACAGCTACAGTGAATTTGATATACAAAGATTGGAAAAGTCCCAGCGTTTGAACAGCTGCCGTTCTCAACAGAGTTCATTGAAGAACCAGCTTGAAACAGCAAAGAATGCCGTCCATTCGCTCCAATTTAAAGAACAGGAATTGTCGTACAAACAGCAAAGCATCAAAGACCGTATGCTGCAGACATACAAATTGAATTTAGATGAGGCTTTGACGGCGCAGCCTTCGGAATTTTCAGCGGAAGTGAATTTGGACGACGTTAACGCGCAGATTGAAGCGCTGCGTAAGCGCTGCGACGGGTATGGCGCGGTGAATTTAGTTGCGATTGAAGAATACGAAGAATTAAAAACGAGATTTGAATTTCTGACCAAACAGCAAAGCGATCTGTTGACGGCTCGGGAATCTTTGATGCAGACGATTTCAAAGATCAACCGCGAGACCAAAGACATGTTTATGGAAACTTTTACCAAGGTGAGTGAGGAATTTCGCATTCATTTTCGTATGTTATTTGGCGGCGGGGAAGGGCAGCTGGTGCTTCTGGACATGGATAATGTTTTGGAGTCCGGAATTGACATTATCGCCCGTCCTCCAGGCAAAAAATTACAAAATATCAGTCTCATGTCCGGCGGTGAAAAGACGCTCACGGCCATTGCTTTAATTTTTGCTGTCTTTAAAGTCAATCCTAGTCCGTTTTGCGTGCTGGACGAAATTGATGCGGCCTTAGATGAGTCGAACGTCGGCCGTTTTGCCTATATGTTAAAGGAATTTTCAAAGATAGCCCAATTCATTGTTATTACCCACAACAAAAAAACCATTGCTCACGCCGATGTGATGTATGGTGTCACGATGCAGGAAACAGGAGTTTCTAAACTGGTTTCAGCTAAATTTAACCAGGAAAAAAGCTCTAAGCAGCCGGTGGAGCAGTTGGCTTCCGCATCAGTCTAGACTCCCGGTGAAGATGAAAAAGTTAAAAAATATTTTTAGAGTCCACGTCGTTAGTTTGTAAACACTTATAGAGTATTGCTTTATGTGTTTTCTCACAGGTCATGGCGCAAGAAAGCGGTTTCTTGACAGGGCCATAGCCCCATGTTATACTTCTGCAATCTAAATTGAGTGATTTCAATATGTTGATGGAATTTTTCCAAAACATTAACTGGATTGACATCATATTGATTGGTGTTTGTATTCGTGCGGTATTTATTGGTGTGAAGTCTGGTTTTATTGTTGAGTTTTTTAAGTCTATTGGCATTGTTTTTTCCGTCTTTATTACACTGCACTATTTTAGTGCGCTGACGGTTTTAGCTTCAACCCAGATGAAATTTTTAGAATTGCCAACGGTGGCAATTCTTGCATTTTTGACTTTGTGGTCTTTGACAACGTTGGTATTTAAGCTCATACGCGAGGGGATCACGTTGGTGTTTTCTATACAAGCGCATCCTAATGTTGATAAATGGGGAGGGGCTTTGATATCCGCGTTGCGCGGCGTTGTTGTCAGTAGTATGGTTTTTTATTTGTTTTTGCTCAGCTATAATCCAGTGGTAATTAAGATGGCCCGCAATTCTGTCTCTCGAGTTGCGGTTTCCTATTTGTCTACTGGCATTTACGCGGGTATTTATAAGAATTTTGTTGTGAAGTTTTTTCCTGACGAGAAAATTAGCGAAGAGGCTCTTCTTGTTCCCCAGTTTTTGGAAGACAAGAAATTTAAGTAGTAAAATTGAGGGGCGCTCATGTGGGTTTGATTGCGAACGAAATAGTCGCGCAGGTATTAGAGCGGTGTGACATTGTCGAATTGATTTCCGGTTATGTTCCGCTCAAGCGTGCTGGCCGTAATTTTAAAGCTCTTTGTCCGTTTCATAATGAAAAATCATCATCCTTTGTTGTGTCGCCTGATAAGCAGATTTTTCATTGTTTTGGTTGCGCCGCCGGCGGGAACGCCATTGGATTTGTGATGCTGCAGGAAAAGTTGGAATTTCCCGAAGCGGTGCGGTTTTTAGCCGATAAAGTTGGTATTGTTATTCCTGATTCAAATCCAGGAGCCAATCAAACTGCCGGCTTAAAACAAGAAGTTTACAGGATCAATGAAATTGCCGTCGAGTATTTTCAGCAAAATTTGTTGTCAAAAAGCGATCAGGAAGTTAAAAAGGCCCGCGAATATCTAAAAGATCGCGGAGTCAGGCTTGAGGATGTTAAGCAGTTCAAGTTAGGTTTTGCCCTTGATGAGTGGGATGGGTTATTCAACCTTTTAAAAAGTAAAAAAATTGAGTTGAAACTGATTGAACGATCCGGATTAATCATCCCTCGGGAAAATAAAGAGGGGTTTTATGACCGATTCCGTGATCGTATTGTTTTTCCGATCTTTGACGTGAAATCGCAATGCGTGGGTTTTGGCGCCCGGACCATGAAAGATGAAAAGGGGGCTAAATACATTAATTCGCCCGATACGCCCGTTTATACCAAAGGGCAGCATTTATTCGGGCTGCAGTTAACGCGCCATGCGATTGCCAAAAAAGATTTTGTTATTGTTGTCGAGGGCTATATGGATATGATTATTCCATTTCAGCATGGAGTGGATAATATCGTGGCCTCTTTGGGAACAGCCCTGACAATCGAACAGATTCGTTTGTTGCGTCGTTATACAAACAACATTGTTATGCTGTTTGATGCCGACGCCGCTGGACAGGCTGCTATTGTGCGCAGTCTGGATTTACTGATTGAACAGGATATGAATGTCCGCGTGGCATCGCTTGCTACCGATGAAGATCCAGATTCTTACATTCGTAAATTTGGATTGACGAATTTTAACGAGCGCATTCAGGCGGCTCAATCGCTCTTTGATTTTAAATGGGAGTGGCTTACAAAGCAGTTTGATCCTAAGGTGATCGAACAGCGGGCAGAAATTTGTAAGCAGATGCTTCAAACCATTTATAAAATATCCAATGAAGTTGTGCGGCATGGATATTTATTGCAGTTAGCCGAACGGTTAGGATTGCCGGAGCAGGTGGTTTTAAAGGAAGGGAAAAAGTTAGACGAGTTTCTTTCCAGAAAAGAAAAGCCTGCAGCGGTGCCGACGGGAAAAACAGTCGCCGTTAAACCATTAAGTCCGGTTGACATGCAGTTTTTAACGTTAGTTTTAAATGATTTGAGTTTGTTGAAGGTTGCCAAAGACAGTATTACTGCTGAAGAATTTGACGACGTTCGTACACAAAAGATTCTTCAGGGCCTTTATGAATTTGAAAATGAAGAAGATGATTTTTCTGTCGCAAGCTTTTTGAACACATTAACTGACGCGGATGCGCAAAAAGTTGTCTTAAGCATATCGACACAGGAAAGTTTTGCAGGAAAAGATTCAAAGAAAATTCTTAATGATTGTATCGCCAGAATAAAGAGTGACCAGTTAAAGATAAAAAGACAAAGTATACGGGAAATGATTCATCAGGCTGAGGTTGCGGGGGATATTGGTCGGCTTGAAGGGTTGAAAGAAGAATTTAATAATCTACTTAAGATGCATCAATAGTGAGTATTAATCCTAAACTGAGGAAATTATGAAAGAGCAAAAAGACAAAGATTTTCAGCAGGACGTTGATAAGCTCATCACGTTAGGAAAGAAAAAAGGATTTCTAACTTATGATGAAGTTAACCAATCATTGTCTGAGACGGTTGAATCCTCAGAGGAAATTGATCAGGTTTTTGACATCTTAGACGGTAAAGATATCAAGGTTATCGAATCGGAAGATGCCGTCGAGGAGACGGAAGAGGAATCCGATACCGAAACTCGTGAGCAGCAAGTGCGCCGTCTTCGTGAAGAAAACAAAGAAGATGATATTTATTCCGATAAGTTTATTCCGCTGGATGACCCCGTTAAAATGTATCTCAAACAAATGGGTTCCATTCCTTTGCTCACCAGAGAAGAAGAAATCAATTTAGCCAAACGTATTGAAGAAGCAGAAAATCGCTTCGCGGAAAGTTTATATCGAACAGCCTATGCCCGTAAGGAAGCGATTGGGATCATCAATGGTGTTCTTAAAGAAGAAATCAATGTTGAAGACGTTATTAAAGATGAATTAGAGCGCCGTCCGAAACTTATTAAGGATTTAAGTAAAATTTTAATTAAGGCTCGTCATGCTCGTGTCGGATCTGAAAACGGCGCTAAACTTTTGGCGGAATTCAAGTTAACCTCATCGGTTAATGAAGATGTCGTCGGTAAAATTAATGATCTGACCAGAAATATTGAACGCATTGAACGGACATTGTCTGCTAAAAGAAAGCCGGTTAATGCCGCGGAACTTAAAAAGCAGCTTGCTCAGTTTGTCAGAGAATTGGAAGAGCCGATTGAGCGCGTCAAGACGCAAGTCAAAGACATCAAGATCCGCCAGGCTAAATTCAACAAGGCCAAAAAATTGTTAGTCGAGGCCAACCTTCGTTTGGTCGTCAGTATCGCCAAGAAATACATCAACCGCGGCCTGTCGTTCTTGGATCTTATCCAGGAAGGGAACATGGGATTGATTCGCGCCGTTGAAAAATTCGAATATAAGCGCGGGTATAAATTTTCAACGTATGCTACTTGGTGGATTCGTCAGGCCATTACACGATCCATTGCCGACCAGGCCAGGACCATTAGAATTCCCGTGCACATGACGGAGACGATTAATAAAATTATTCGCGTGTCACGGTTATTTGTTCAGGAATACGGACGCGAACCTTCGGCCCAGGAAATTGCTAAACAGATGCGCATTCCGGTTTCGAAGGTAAAAGAAATCCTCAAGATTTCTCAAGTTCCTATTTCTTTGCAGACGCCTATTGGTGATGAAGGAGACACGCATTTTGGTGACTTCATCGAAGATAAAAAGGCGGTTTCTCCGGCAAATGCGACTCTGCATTCCATGCTGAAAGAAGAAATCACAGCTGTTCTTCAGACGCTTGATGAACGGGAAAGAAAAATACTGGAACTGCGTTTCGGAATTCATGACGGAACCAGCAGAACTTTGGAAGAGGTCGGGGCTGAATTTAATGTGACCCGTGAACGTGTCCGTCAAATAGAATCCAAGGCTTTACGAAAGCTAAGACATCCAACGCGATCTCGTCGGATCAAGATGTTTCTGGATATGGCGGGTAAAGATGCGGATTACACTAGTTAATTTTGAACCCACTTAAAAAGTGATAAAGGTCTGCCGGTTTATAAATCGGCAGACCTTTAATTTTATGGAAATAATGATGTTTAATTCAGCCAAACTTATAAAAGTTGTTTGTATGCTGGCCATATTCGGATTCATGGCTTGCCCTCCTTTGAGGTCTGATGAAGAGACTGCTAGGGCTATTCAAAGTCAATACAATGCGGCTATTGAGTCAATCGTAGATGAGATTTTAAAAGTAAGGAATGGTTATCCCGAGTTGGAAGGGTTTTCAAAATCAGTCATCAGTGTGGATGCAAATGGATTTGACCGTGTTTTTTATACCCATGGATCCGCCAGTGGTGTTGATTCATACGCGTATCAACTTTCAATTAATCCCACACTGCTTGATACCGAGGTGTTTGTTCCGGCCGATGCTTCCACACAGGAGATCAAGTTTCCGCTTTTAGGTTTTAAAGTTGTTGTTGAATCTCCTGGCAAGGGAGAGTCAACCTCGTTTGATTATCATAAAATTGTCTTATCCAATATGGAAAGGCTTAATGTTTTGGAGCAGGAATTTCTGCCTTTTCGTTTGAAATTACAAGCGCAAAAAGAATCTTTCCGTGTTTATGAAGACATTGCGATTACGGCAATTTTACAGAATGTCGGGCAGAAGGCTTATCAAGTGGCTGATTTAGGGGAAAATTCAATGTATTGCCAGATTGGACAGAGCGAATGGGGTGAGCCGCAAGGATCGCCAGACTTAAATCGAGTTTTAAATTCAGGCGCATCGCTTGCTAAAATTCTAAAAGTTTATGGATTTGATACGCCTCAGGAATTATGGATATCCTGTACTTATGCGATCGCATACAGAGGTGTCCAGCCGTATGACCGCATTAAAGTCGCAATCATTCCTAGAAGTTAAATTCCCTTCATCTTGTTAATTTTGAACAACTTTCATTTCTTTCTGCGGCATAGTTTTTGGTCATTTAGCGCCTTAAATTTTGTTGAAAATAAAAAGTCTCTATGATATGCTCTTTACATTCTATTTTGTCAATGTGAGTGATTTTCTGTAATTTATTTAAATTGTTCAGTTTTTGACAGTTTTTCTTGAATAATTTTTTTGAATGAAGCCCAGATAGACGGTAAGTTCGGGCCTATAGCTCAGTCGGTTAGAGCAGGAGACTCATAATCTCTTGGTCGGAGGTTCGAGTCCTCCTGGGCCCAGATTGCATCTGAGAAACTAACAGGTTCTCCTCATCTTTCCATCGAATTAGAATTAGAAGGAAGATGAGGATCCCCACGGGGGAGTCCTGGTGGGCCCAGGTTTAACGATCTTTTCATGCCTGGGCACATAGCTCAGTTGGTTAGAGCGCTGCCCTCACATGGCAGAGGTCGAAGGTTCAATTCCTTCTGTGCCCATATTTCATGATGTTGAAATGACATTTTAAGTTGATTTAACAAACGTAAAAAGGATAACAATGGTGACGAGCGTTTCGATTAAAGAGCAAATAAAAAAATTGGTTGAGCTGCAAAAGTCCGACGTTGATATTTATGCGTTCAAGCGCGAATTGGAAGAAAAGCCCGCCCGGATTGAAGAATTAAAAGAAAAATTTGAACAAAAGAAAGCTACCCTCAAAGAACTGGAAGAAAAACTAAAAGTTGTTCAGGTGGAGTTGAAGAATTACGAATTAGACCTGAAACAAAAAGAAGATTTGATCGTTAAGGGGGACCAATCGTTAGGCCTTCTTAAGACGAATAAAGAGTACCAGGCCAAATTGTATGAAATTGAAAATTTTAAAGCGGATAAATCCATCATTGAAGAAAAGATGTTGCTTATATTTGATGATATTGAAGATGTTCGAAAAAAGATTGAATTAGAAAAGGCTAATGTTGCCGTCCAGGAAAAGGGATATCTGCAGGAAAAGAACACAGTCGACGATGAAGTGGCTGTGATTAAAGATCGGATTACGGTTCTAGAATCGCAGCGCAACCAGTTAATTCCAGGCGTGCATCCGGACTATCTGAAAAGATATGAGCGGATTCTACAGAACAAGGACGGATTAGCCATCGTTGCGGTTAAGAATCACGCCTGCGGCGGTTGTTTTATGAATGTAACGGAGCAGTTGATGAATCAAATCCGTATGCATGATCAAGTCATTACGTGTGATATGTGCGCCCGTATGCTGTATCTTGAGGAAAGTCTCTGATGAGCGCTGTCGACATTTTTACCGACGGAGCATGTTCAGGAAATCCGGGTGAAGCGGCTATCGGTATTGTGATTAAAGATCAGGGAAAAGTAATCAAAGAAATTTCAGAGGCTATTGGCCCTGCAACAAATAATATTGCTGAATATTCAGCGCTGCTCAGAGCGCTTAAGGAAGCACAAGTTTTGGGATTTAAAAATATTTGTCTGCATACGGATAGTGAATTGATGTTCAATCAAATCCGTGGGACGTATAAAGTCAAGGCAGAACAAATCAAGCCGTTGTATGAACAAGCCATGGTGCTTGTGAAATGGTTCACCAAAATTGAATTTAAATGGATTCCGCGGGAGTTGAATAAGGATGCGGATCGTTTAGCGCAAGGTATTTTAAAAGTCAAAACAGGTCAAGGTGACCGCCCTGATGCTTTTATCATCGGGGAGGAAAGTCCGAGCTCCAAAGGATAATGCATCCCGGTAATGCGGGACGTTGTCAGTGACAGTGGCCGGTACCAGTAACCAGAATTTTTTCTGACCACTGATACTGGGCACTATCCTGACAAAAGGATTAGAGCTACAGTGACGATGCTTGTTAGTGTTTAAGCGTGCAACGTTTGGCGTATAGGGAGAAATTCCTAAACGTTAACCGTTCAACCTAGACGCTAATAAGAGTGAAACGAGCAATCTCTGCATGGAGCAATGCCAAATAGGAAGAGACGTAACCGGCAACGGTTACACGATGTGATCCGCATCGCATGTATCTTCGGGTAGGCTGCAAGAGTTTCATCCCGCCTCAAAATTAGAAATTTTGAGGCTAGGGATCCCGAATCCGTTTCGACGGATGAGGGGAGAGTAATCTTGAAAGTTAGTCGAATGGTCACACTGTTTGGCTTTGGTTCCAGGACACTGCCTTTTAGGAAATGTTCCGGCAAGAGAGCCAGGCAGCTACAAAACTCGGCTTATTGACCTGTTTTAAATATGATGACACGGATTCATAACGGATGACACAGATGGCTGTTGTTACGTTGATCCGTGAAATCCGTTTTTAATGCGTGCCATCATTTAAATATTTCATTTTATTAACGTGGAGGTTAATCATGTCAGGTCATTCAAAATGGGCAAAAATTAAACATAAAAAAGGCGCTGAAGACGCAAAGAGAGGCGCGGTATTTACAAAGGTCAGTAAAGAAATTACAGCAGCGGCAAAAGACGGCGGTGGAAATGTTGAAACTAATATTCGTTTAAGAGCTGCTGTTGCCCGCGCCCGCGGTGTGAACATGCCGGCGAGTAACGTCGAGAATGCTATTAAAAAAGGAACAGGAGAACTTCCAGGCGTTGTTTACGAAGCCGTAGTGTTTGATGCTTATGCCCCTGGTGGAGTTGCCATGCTCATTGAAGGTCTGACGGACAACAAGAACCGTACAACAGCTGAAATCCGTAATCTACTTAATAAAAAAGGCGGAAGCATGGCTGGCGCAGGTTCAACTGCGTTTATGTTTACAAAAAAGGGATATATTTCAATTGATAAAACAAAATCCAGTGAAGACGTTCTTACAGAAATTGCTCTCGAAACGGGCGCTGAAGATTGTAAATTGGAAGGTGATGCATTTGAGATCACATGCGATCCTACTGTATTTGAAAAAGTGAAAGCAGCGGTTGTCGCGAAAAATATTGAAACTCAGACGGCAGAAGTCACGATGCTTCCAACTTCAACGGTTAAAGTGACGGGCAATGACGTCAAGAACGTGCTTGAGTTAATGGAAGCCCTTGAAGATCATGAAGACGTTCAAGCGGTTCACGCGAATTTTGATATCTCGGAAGAAGACATGGCAAAGGCCTCGGAAGGTTAATGAGAATTTTGGGTGTCGATCCCGGCTTGAGAAGAACAGGGTATGGATTGGTTGAGGTTTCAGCCCAATCATCAATCAAGCTTCTTGAAGCTGGAACAATCGAACCTTCCGTCGATGAATTAATAGAATATCGTATTCATAGAATTCATATCGGTCTTGAAAAAATTGTTACAGCTCAAAATCCGGATGTTTTGGTTTTGGAAAAATTGTACGCCCATCACAAACATCCGACGACAGCTTCCTTGTTGGGACATGTTCGCGGAGTGATTTGTTTGTTGTGCGCGCAGAAAAAAATTAAGCTTATCGAACACAGCGTCAAGCGGATCAGAAAATCTTTGGTTGGAAACGGAAA
>JAHFGF010000171.1 GCA_023247595.1 Candidatus Omnitrophota bacterium | reverse complement strand
AAATTGATGCTTAACGCTGTATCAGATAGCAAAAAATTGTTGCAGAATTTAAAACCCGACGTAGCGGTTGGGTTCGGCAGTTACAGTTCATTTCCGATTTTGTGGGCCGCTAAAAATTTAAGAATACCCGTGATGCTTCATGAGCAGAATGTGATTCCAGGCAAGGCCAATCGTTTATCGTCCTTATTTGTTAAAAAAATTGCGGTATCTTTTGAAGAAACCCGAAAGGCTTTTCCAAAGCATCAGGCCGTTTGGACCGGATGTCCTTGCCATAGCCGCAGGCCGGCGATGAGTAAAACGCAGTTGTTGGGGTTGTTTCAACTGCAGCCTAACCTAAAGACTATTTTAATTCTTGGAGGAAGTCAGGGGAGCCATGTCCTTAATGAAATTTTTTTTGAATCGGTTTCCAAGTTGAAGGGTTTTCAATTCATTCACATGACCGGACAAACAGATGAAGCTGTTTATCGTCAGAAATATGCAGCTTTAGGTGTTTCACATTATGTGTGCGCTTTTTTGAGTAATATTGAACAGGCTTATGCGGTCAGTGACATTGTTGTGGCGCGCGCGGGCGCCGCGACCGTCAGTGAGTTGGCGGCTTTCGGTTTGCCGTCCATATTGGTGCCGTATCCTTACGCGCGCAGTCATCAGTCGGCAAATGCCCGCGTTTTAGAAAAGGCAGGAGCCGCGGTCATCATTGATCAGGCCAATTTGAATTCTTCGACGCTGAGTGACGCGATTCACCGGTTAGATGCACAAGGTTTAACGCAAGAGAACATTCGTTATAAAGTTAAAGATTTTTTTGTCAATGATCCTGCGGCCGCGTTGGCCAAAGCTATATCGGATTGCGCTTTATGAACAAATTCATGCTCAGCCTTGTGATATTCGGATCGATCTTGGTAAGTAATCCAGCCAGCAGTTACCAAGAAAAATGGAATGAATATAAAACTCCGCATTTTTTGATTTACTATAAATCTATTCCGATGGATTTTATAAAAACAGTTGAAGTTGCTGCAGAAGAGCACTATTTGCAAATTGCAAAGGCGCTTGGATTCCGCCGGGATGAAAGCTGGGTGTCGGACAACCGCGCGAAAATTTATATTTATCAGGATGCCAATGATTATGTGGCCAATGCCATGCAAAATCAGTGGTCTCACGGCGCTGCTTTTGCGTCGGAGAAAACAATCCGGACGTTTCCAGCGGCGCATGGTTTTTTTGATTCGACTTTGCCTCACGAAATGGGGCACATTATTTTTCGTGAGTTTATCGGCCTTGAGCCGGTGGTGCCGTTATGGTTTGAAGAAGGTGTGGCCATGTATCAGGAAAAAGCCAAACGATTTGGGGCCCATCAAGTCGTCAAGAATGCTGTTGAAAATGGTGAATTTATTGCTTTAAACGATTTAACGGATATGCGATTATATAACAATTCACCTCCAGAACAGCTGGAGTTGTTTTATGCCGAATCGGCCAGCATCGTTTATTACCTCATCAATGAATCAGGTGAGTACAATTTCGTGCGTTTTTGCCGCGCCTTAAAAGAGGGAAAGAAGTTCGAAGAGGCGCTGCAAAGCATTTATATAAGATTCCGAAATTTGGAAGAGTTAAACAGAGCCTGGTTAAATTATCTTGAGAAAATTAACAAATAGATTTGTATTATGGCAAAACATTATCATTTGATCGGAATCGGCGGCATCGGTATGGCCGCGCTGGCGTCCATTTTGTTGGATAAAGGTTATAAAGTCACTGGATCAGACCTCAAAGAAAGTGAGCTGACGGTTCATCTCAAAAAAAAAGGGGCAACAATTTTCAGCGGTCATCATGTTGAAAATATTAAAGGGGCTGATTGCATTGTTTATTCCTCTGCCATCAGAGTCACCAACCCCGAGATGATTGAATCGGTAAGCAAACACATACCACTGCTGAAGCGGGCTGAGCTTTTAGCTGAACTGGTCAATCAAGAAATTGGAATTACCGTTGCGGGCGCTCATGGAAAAACCACGACGACCTCCATGATTTCCCATCTGCTTTTGCAAGCAGGGCTCAAACCAACAACTGCCGTCGGCGGCATCATCAACAGCCATACCGCTTACAATGCCAACCTAGGAACCGGAACATATTTTGTCGCTGAAGCCGATGAAAGCGACGGAACATTTTTGTATTTCAAACCTACCTATTCGGTGGTTACAAACATTGATTTTGAACACGTCGATTTTTATAAAAATTGGGATAACATTATCGCGGCTTACCGCAAATTTATTCAAAGGACAAAATCTGAGGGATGTTTGATTGTCTGCGCGGAGGATTTCCGTTTGAGGCAGTTGGTCCGTGATGAACAAATCCCCGCGATATTATATGGCTTAAGTCCGGCCTGCGAACTTTATGCCGCGGAAATTGATTTGTCGGGATACGCGACGAAATTCAACTGTTATCATGAAGGAAAATTATTAGGTGAGATCCGTTTGGCTCTTCCTGGGCAGCATAATGTTTTAAACGCTCTGGCCGCCATTGGCCTGGGGCTAAAGTTGAAGATTCCTTTTGAAACAATCAGGGAAGCGTTGAAAACATTTACGGGTGTCAAACGCCGGTTTCAGCTCAAAAGTCATTTTCAGGATATTATGGTTGTTGATGATTATGGGCATCATCCGACGGAAATTATTGCCACGCTCAACGCGGCTAAATCGTTTGGCAAAAAAAGATTGGTTGTTGCTTTTCAACCTCATCGTTATTCGCGCACAAAATCGTTGCTGGAAGAATTCGCCAACAGTTTTGAGTCTTGTGATTATTTAATCGTGACCGATGTTTACGCGGCCGGAGAAAAACCAAGCGATGGGGCGGATATCCATCAGCTGTTTCCAAAGATTCAGCAGCGTTTGGGTTCGCATGCCGTTTATATACCAAGGGAAAAAATGCTTTCTCATTTGTTGGAAATTGTCAGGCCGGGAGATTTGGTTGTGACACTTGGGGCCGGTGATATCACTCAGTTATCGGATCAGTTTGTTGCCAAGTGGCAGGGCATTCATCCGGTCGGACAGAAATAAGGATTGTTATGGGCGCTTCAACAGTAGTTTTGTCTGATATTGGAACCGTCGGTGTTTTGATGGGAGGGGTTTCCTCGGAGCGTGACGTTTCGTTAAGATCAGGGCAAGCGGTTGTGGAGGCCTTACGGAAAATAGGCTGCGGTGTTCTCCCGCTTGAGATCAAAAACTCTGAGCGTTCTGAAATTATTGAAGAAATCCGCCGGGCACGGATTCAATTGGCTTTTATTGCCATGCACGGAAAACTAGGTGAAGATGGGACCATTCAATCCATTTTGGAAGACATGGGTATTCCTTATACGGGTTCCGGCGTTAGGGCCAGCACGTGCGCGTTTAATAAGGTGACAACCCAGCGCACTTTGCGGGCCAATGGATTAACAGTGGCAGATTTTCATGTGGCTCACGCGTTAACCGTGGATATCGACACCATTATGGAAGAATTAAAAACTTATCCGGTGGTTGTTAAGCCGGCCAGTGAAGGTTCGAGTTTCGGGGTGTCGATTGTCAGGGAAAAAAATGATTTCGCATCCGCTTTATATGAAGCGTTTCGGTTTGGTAATGAGATTATGATTGAAAAATTTATTGATGGCAGAGAGGTGACTGTCGGGATTCTAGACCGGCAGGTCCTGCCCATTGTTGAAATCCGCGCGCAAAATAATTTCTTCGATTTCGAGGCCAAATATCAGAAAGGCCTGACGGATTATTTGATTCCGGCTCCTTTGGATCAGGATCTCGCTCGGCAAATCGGAGATATCGCTTTAAAGGCGCATCAAGTATTGGGCT
>JAHFGF010000170.1 GCA_023247595.1 Candidatus Omnitrophota bacterium | reverse complement strand
TATTTAGGTAAAGTTCAAGGTTACAACAGGGCATAGGTGCCCCGGCAACGTTGCAGAATGAGGCCGGGGTTTTTCTTTTTATGGAACAAGGACACAACGTCCAGTGAATGAAAGGAATGAATATGAACAAAGTGCTCTTAACTTTGATGGTTGCGGCAACTTTTATAATCTGCGGACCTAGAATCGGGCTGGCAGAGGATGCCGAAGAATCCACAAAAACATTGTTTGGGGATTTTCTCAAAGAGAAAAACATTGATGTGACGGTGGCCGGTACGGCTGATTTTTACAATAAATACATCTGGCGCGGGTTTGTGTTGGATGACGATATCGTGTTTCAGCCGGGGTTCTCCGTGAGCGCTGCCGGTTTTACAGTTTCCGGCTGGGGAAATTTTGACCTGGAAAATAAAGATGCGCTGGCATCGGATGAAATTGACACAACCATTTCCTATACGTTCAGTCCGGTTGAAAAATTAAATCTGACGATTGGGCATATCTATTATGCCTTTCTTCAGTCGTCCACTTTTGCGAAAGAAGTTTATGGAAGCATTGGGCTCAGCACCTTTCTCTCGCCGGTCCTTAGTTATTATTATGACTATAGTGAGCAGTCCCAAGGCGGCGGTGACGGCCAGTATCTCGCGTTTGACATCAGCCAGTCCATTATGCTGATTCCGGAATATAAAATCAGTCTGAATTTAGGCGCGCATGCCGGATATAACAATGAGGACTTTATCAACGGCAAAGGCGGGGATCTTTTGGGAACGGCCGGCATTGCGGTTCCTTTGACTCCTAATTTGACCATGACACCCAAAGTAGCTTATGCCGTTCCGCTTGACGACTTGGCTAATGCCAACGACGGAAATCAGCGTGAACGCATCTATGGAGGTGTTTCCATGGCGTATACATTTTAATTTTCTCCGACCAGGCAGTAGTTCCTCCCGCCAGGCCCCGCGACAACCCACGCGGGGCCATTTTTTTACTGCCCACTTGCTATTTGGTTAGTTTATGCTATTGTTTAGCTAAAGCTAACTAAATGCAGGAGCAGATATGTCTGAACATAACCGTCAATCCTTAAGCCGTATGATCGCCCGGATCCTTCCTAATATAATCCAGGGCGTGCACATGGGCTTTCTCTCCACGCAATCCTTAACACATACCCAATTCTTTGTTCTCATTGCCATTCATTCTCAAGGCCAGTGCTCCATGCAGCAGCTGGCGGATAAAATGCGCGTGAGCATGCCGACGATGTCGGGGATTATTGACCGTTTGGTCAACGCCAAATACGTCACACGCGTTGAAAACCCTGATGACCGGCGGCAGGTATTAATTGAATTAAACAAAGAGGGAAAAGATTTGATCGCGCAATTTCAGCAGGCCGTCAGTATGCGCTGGCAGGATGTTCTTTCTGCTTTGGATGCTTCTGAGATAAAAACCATGTCGAAGATATTAGAAAAAATCGGGACTTCTTTAATGATTGGTAAGAAACTATGACCACCATTCGGTTAGTTGGAATGACAATTTTTATTTTTGTTTGTTCGTGGTGTGCCGCCCAGGCTGGGACATCCGCGCCTATCCGTTTGGGGATTTATGACGCGTTAAACATGGCCCAGAACCGTCAGGCAGACATCCTTATGTCGCAGGAACGGGTTCAGCAGGCGTTGGCGCGTTTGGGACAGGCATCTTCAGGGTTATTGCCGCAAGTCAAAGGCGTTCTAGCCGGATCGCGGCAATCCAGGGATTTGCGGGGACAGGGGATTGAGCTTCCCGGGGATCCGCATATCGGCCCGTTTAACGCGTTAGATGCGCGTATTAAAATGACACAGGCTATTTTCGATCCGTCCGCTGTTAGCCGTTTGAATGAAGCGTCCAAAGGCAGGCAGTTATCGGTCGCGGAAAATCGTAAATTAAAAGAAGACGTGCTGGCGCTTGTCGCGACACTTTACATCAATGCCCGTCAGGCCGAGAAAGATTTAAAAGCCCAGCATGCGGTTTTAACTTCCGACCGCCAATATCTGCGCAGCGTCCAAGTGCAATACCGTCAGGGAACAGCCTCTGCGTTTACATTGGACCAGGCAAAAAACCGGCAGGCCCAGAGTTATTTAGGTTGGCGTCAGGCATCGCTTCAGGAGGTTCAGGCGCGCGCGGAATTATGTGCGGCGCTGGACATTTCTTTTGAACAGCCGATTGAATATATTAGTGATGAATTGGATGTGCCTTTACCCGTCGACGATAAGATTGATTTTCAAAAACATCCAGACATTGACGCGGCACAAATGAATGTCCAGTTAAAAACAGCTCAGCGCGGCCTTGAACGTTCTGGACGTCTGCCGCAGATTGTCGCATTGGCTGATTACGGCAAAAGCGGTGAAAGTTTTGATGAATCATCCAACACCTATACGGTTGGATTGCAGGCAACAATACCGATTTGGGAAGGCGGATTAAGAAAAGAACGCGTTAAAGAAACGGAAAGCCGTTTAAAGGAAAGTCAGATCCAATTAGAGAAAATCAAAAGAGAAACTCAAGCCAGATGGATGACCGCGCTTGAGACAATACAGCAGGCGCAGGCGTTTAAAAATCAGGCGGATATTCAATTGCGTTTAGCAGAGCGTCAACTGCTTTTGTCTTACAAAAAATTTAAGATGGGAAACGGCAGCCGTCTGGAATTACTACAGAGCTGGTCCGCAAAAATGCAGGCGCACGCGTTGCAGGCGGATTCTGTTTCTGCCTATCAGTCAGCCCAAGTTAATCTGGCGCATGCCATGGGAATGCTGCAGGAGTTAGTTTATAGACATCAACAACAGGAGAAACCTTGAAATGATGCGGTCGATAGTTATTATTTTCGTTTTGATAGTTTCAGCAGGATGCGGGTTTTGGAATAGCGCTTCCAAAGAAACATTTTCTGGAACCATTGAAATCACTGAGCATGTGCTGGGCGCCAAAGTTCCCGGACGGATTGTCGCTTTGAACGTGGATGAAGGGAGCGCGGTCAAAAAAGGAGATGTTCTGGCGACATTGGATCGCTATGCCCAGTTGAAAAAAGATTATGAACGCAGCACCGAACTTTTAAAAGCCGGCGGGGCCAATCAGCAGGAAGTGGAATATGCCCAATTGGCTTTGGATGATCAGTTGATTGTCGCGCCGGTCAATGGGGTTGTTTTGGTGAAGGTTCATGACGCGGGTGAAATTGTGGGCGCGGGTTCCGCGGTTGTTGTCGTCGGAGATAACAGCCGTTATTGGATCCGCATTTTTGTTCCTCAGCGCATTATTAACCGGGTTGCGCTTGGATCCAAGGCAACGCTTAAACTGGACGGCCTGTCACAGCAGTTTAACGGTCATGTCAGTTTTATTTCTTCGCGGGCGGAATTTACGCCGCGCAATGTGCAGACCGCGGAAGAACGAATTGTCCAGACCTTCGCGGTTAAGATTGATATTGATAATCCTCCGGAATTTTTGCGTCCCGGGGTTGCGTGTGATGTGACTATAGAAATGGATGTTAATAAGAAATTGGGAAATTAGGAAATTGGGAAATTGAGGAAGTGGTTGATAGTCGATCGAATAGTTAATTCAAAAGTAAATTTTGCAATTTCAAAATTTCTTAATTTCTCAATTTCAATAAGGTTTTTATGAACAACACAGCCATCATCGCTCAAGATTTATCACGTAACTTTGGAAAGTTCGTGGCTGTTGACCGAGTGAATTTCTCCATCGGATACGGGGAAATTTTTGGATTCCTGGGATCCAACGGCGCCGGCAAGAGCACGACCATCCGCATGCTGTGCGGCATTTTGGCCCCGACCAGCGGAACGGCGCGCGTCGCTGGATTTGATGTGAATACCAATCCGGAAGATAT
>JAHFGF010000169.1 GCA_023247595.1 Candidatus Omnitrophota bacterium | reverse complement strand
TTGAAACGATCGAGAAATTGATTGATGGAGGCGTGTCCCGAGTTATCTTAGGGACGCGCGTGGTTGAAGATGAAACTTTTCTTAGTGACGCCTTAGTCAAATGGCCCGACCAGATTGCCGTCAGCCTGGATCATTCCGGCGGATATGTTGTGACCCGCGGCTGGGCTGTGATGTCGCAATGGCTCATCATTGATTTGGCCAAAAAATTGGAACAATTGGGGCTTAAATATTTAATATCAACCAACGTGGCCATGGACGGCATGCTTCAGGGTCCGGATTTTGAAGGGTTAAAAGAATTGTTGGATTCCGTCGGTATTTCCGTTATCGCGTCCGGCGGGATTTCCAGTTTGGATGATTTAAAAAAGCTGATGAAGATGAACAAGAAAAATTTATTAGGAGCGGTAACCGGAAAAGCCATTTATGAAGGAAAATTGGATTTCAGCGAGGCCGTGCGCGTATGCTCAATAAACGTATAATTCCTTGCCTGGATGTCAAGGACGGCCGGGTGGTTAAAGGAGTTAATTTTATTGAATTGAAAGATGCTGGAGATCCGGTAACAATTGCCAAGGCCTACGATGAACATGAAGCTGATGAGATTGTTTTTTTGGATATCACGGCTAGTCACGAAAAGCGTGGGATTCTTCTGGATATTGTCAGAAAAACAGCAGAGCAGGTTTTTATGCCGCTGACTGTTGGCGGAGGAATCAGCAAGGTTGAAGATATTAGGGATTTGTTAAACGCCGGCGCGGATAAAGTTTCCATTAATACCGCAGCCGTTAAAAATCCGAAATTGATTTCAGAAGGTGCTGCGATGTTCGGCAGCCAATGCATTGTTGTTGCGATTGACGCTAAAAAAGTTGGAAATCATTGGGAAGTCTTCACGCACGGCGGCAGAAACGCAACTGGGTTAGACGCGGTTGATTGGGCAAAGAAAGTACAATCCTTAGGAGCCGGCGAGATTTTATTAACCAGCATGGATGCGGACGGAACAAAAGACGGTTATGATTTGTCTTTGACCGACGCTGTCTGCAAGGCTGTCAATATTCCGGTGATTGCTTCCGGCGGCGCGGGAAGACTTGAGGATTTTTATAAAGTGTTAACCGAAACATCTGCTGACGCGGCTTTGGCAGCTTCGGTTTTTCATTACGGAGAAATTCCGATTACGAAAGTAAAATCTTATTTAAAATCAAAAAAGGTGAATATACGATGAGCGCAACTCCAGAAGCTGAAACCATACAAATTACCGCTGCCAATCTAGATAAACTTAAATACAACGCCGAAGGCCTTATTCCGGCAATCGTTCAGGATTCAACTAATAAAGAAGTCTTGATGATGGCCTATATGAATATTGATTCACTGCGTGAGACTATGAAAGTGGGTAAGACGTGTTTTTGGTCGAGGTCCCGTAAAACCTACTGGGTTAAAGGTGAAACTTCCGGGCATTTTCAATTTGTTAAAGAGATTTATTATGACTGTGATTGTGATACGCTTTTGATAACCGTGGAACAAATCGGGGCGGCTTGTCATACGAACAAGCGAAGCTGTTTTTACAGGAAGATTAGTAAATAAAGGGCCTCTGCGAAAATTTTGTGCGTAAGGTAGAATTTCATGAATCATTTAACACAAGACGAATTTTTAAAGCTGACGCTTAAGGGCAACCTGGTTCCTGTTTATAAGGAAATCTTAGGTGATATGCTCACGCCGGTATCGGCGTATCTGCGGCTTTCTAAGGGGTCGAAATATTCTTTTTTGTTGGAATCCGTCGAGGGGCAGGAAAAGGTGGCCCGGTATTCGTTTATGGCCAAATCGCCTGAATTGGTTGTCCGCAGTAAAGGAAGCTCCGCGCAGATCATTCGTTTGTCCAAGGGAAAAGTCAGCCAAGAATCCCGAACCGTCAAGGATTCGCCGCTTTCGTTGATCCGTGAACTTATGGCGCATTATAAATTTGTCACAGTGCCCCAGCTTCCTGTTTTGTGCGGAGGGATGGTTGGGTTTTTGAGTTATGACAGCGTGCGTTTTTTTGAACGCATCCCGCAGAAAACCAAAGATGAGCTCAATATGGCGGATATGGTTTTTGTCATGGCCAAAGAAATGGTTATTTTTGATCATCTGCACCATAAAATTAAAATTGTTGTCTGCGCTCAAGTGGATTCAAAGGATTCCAAGCAAACTAAAATCAGAAAATATCGCGATGCGGTAAACAAAATCAATGCTCTGATTAAGGGCTTATCCAATCCTCTGCCGAAAATGCCAAAAGCAAATCCAGCCAAAAAGAAAATCACTGTAAAATCCAATGTCACAGCTAAAAAATTTGAAGAGATGGTCGTAAAGGCTAAGAAGGAAATCAAAGAAGGCGAGATTATTCAGGTTGTGCTCTCCCAACGTTTTGAAGTTGACATTTATACGGAATCCTTTAATATCTACAGGTCTTTACGGGCGGTTAACCCTTCTCCGTACATGTTTTATCTCAAGTTTGATGACTGGCATCTGGTGGGTTCTTCTCCGGAACTGCTGGTTCGATGCGAGCATGGTTTGGTTGAAACCAGGCCTATTGCAGGAACTCGGCCGAGAGGTCAGAATGAAGCCAAAGATGAGGCCTTATCAACGGAATTATTAAACGACCCCAAAGAGCGGGCCGAACATGTCATGCTGGTTGATTTGGGGCGTAATGATCTCGGCCGTGTCTGTGATGAGGGAACGGTTAAAGTTTCAGAATTCATGGGCATTGAACGCTATTCGCATGTCATGCACATTGTCAGTAATGTGCAGGGCAAGCTTAAATCTTCGATGGACGCGTTGGATGTTTTAGAAGCAGCGTTTCCGGCTGGCACCGTTTCAGGGGCTCCCAAAATTCGGGCGATGCAGATTATTGAAGAGCTTGAACCGTCCCGCCGCGGGGCTTATGCCGGCTGCGTCGGATATTTAAGTTTCTCGAAAAATCTAGATACTTGTATTACAATACGCACTATTGTTGTGAAAGGAAAAAAGGCCTATATTCAGGCCGGAGCAGGAATTGTGGCGGATTCAGACCCGCGCAAAGAATATCAAGAAACTTTGAATAAAGCTCGAGCTCAAATAAAGGCAATTGAGCTTGCGCATAATTAAAAGGAAAGGGTTAAATAATGGAAGTGAGAATCAGGTTACAAAAAGCAGGTAAGGCAGCAAATAAGGTTTACAATTATCGCATCGTGGCTATGAGCCGCAACGAGGGACGCGACGGAAGAAATCTCGATATCCTCGGATATTATGATCCAGCCAAGAAGCCGGCATCAGTTTCCATTGATCACGAGAAATTGCAAAAGTGGGTTGAAAAAGGCGCGCAGATGTCAGATACCGTCCGCAGCCTTGTTAAGAAAAACGTAAAAAAATAACGACAGTTAATTTGAGGTTCCCGCGGATATAATTTTTTCTAGACGGGAGCATTCATTGTTTTTATAAAAGGAGTGATCATGCCTACAGACGGCGCAAATATCATGCAGATTTTGTTTCCATATGCGGTTATTTTTGTGATTTTTTATTTTTTGGTGTTCCGACCCCAAAAAAAGAAACCGGATGAAGTTAAGTCCATGATTGCAGCGGTTAAAAAGAATGATCAGGTTGTGACCAATAGCGGAATTCACGGAACGGTCGTCAATGTCAAGGACACTACCATTGTGATGAGGATTGATGATAACGCGCGCATGGAAATCGACAAGGAAGCAATCACGGTCGTAAAAAAATCCCAATAACATTTGATTCTATGAAACGCATTGTTATTAACAAAGGAAGGTTATGAGCAAAAATTTAAGCAATCGTTTTCTGGTTATTTTTGGTGTGATTATCGCTTCTTTGTTTTTCACTTTCCCTTTGGAA
>JAHFGF010000168.1 GCA_023247595.1 Candidatus Omnitrophota bacterium | reverse complement strand
AAGACCGAATGACAGACGGGCGCATCCGGCATCGCTCAATCTTTTGAGCCGGTCAGCAGTGACGGTTTCAATGCGCGTCTGGCACCAGAACGGCAGGCCGATCTCCTTATAGATCTCGCAGAATTCTTCAAACTCGCCCTGTTTCCAGGACATAAATGTGTCCGCCCAGAAATACAGATATTCCGCCTTCATTTCATTTTTATAAAATCTCAATTCGCGCAGCATGTTCTCAAACGTCTTGCGGCGAAGATAGGACTTTCCTTCTTCCTTTTTGTACATTTCCATCTGGGACGGTGAATTGCAATAAGCACAGGTATATGGACAGCCGCGATGCGTCTCGACGGGAAACATGCGGTAAACCCTACCGCCCATCGGACGATAAAATCTGGCCTCTTCAAAAATGGACATATCAATCAGAGGATTGTTATTCATTTCCACCATGTGCAGCGGATTGGATTTGATAGACCCGTCGGACTTTTTGACCCAGAGATTGCTGATATCATCATACGGTTTTCCGTCTGTCAAACGCTGGCACAAGGTGAGAAGCGCGTCCTCTCCTTCGCCTTTGCAGACAATATCAATTTCCGGATAACTTAAGGCCAGCTTCGGCGCAAAGGTTGGAAAAACACCGCCGGCAATCGTCTTGATATTCATATACCGCACGCGCTGCAATAATTTTATTCCCAACAGCCACATGTCTTCCGTCGCGGAAAGAGCCAGAAGATTAGGCTTAAAGGCTTTGACTTCATTTTCAAAATCATCAAAACAATCGGTTGTCTTGCAGGAAATTTGATGCGGCATTGTAAATGGACGGGCCATAAGCCGTTCACTTTTGGAACCGTCGGAATCGTATTCTTTTCCTTCGATCTTCTGATAATAAGTGGTATCAAATAATTTAACTTCAAAACCGGCACGTTTGAGAACCGCGGACAGCAAACCAATGGCGGGAGGAAGCATATTCATGCCGCGCAGATTCGGATAAATGAGCATCACTTTAAATGCCATAATGATTTTTTCTCCAATCGTGTGTGGTGTGACGGGTCTTGTTAAAGTTTAAAAACTTCCTACCCCGCTAAATTTATCTTACCGACTTTGATAGAGCTAAATACTGTTTCTTGACTGTGTCTGTTTTCATCAACTCTCTAACTTTAAGCAAATCTTCCTGCGTATCCACGCTGATGTGGGCATGGTCGACAACCACGGCACGGAATTTGATGCCGTGTTCCACAATGCGCAAATGTTCGATGAATTCTATCTTCTCATTCGGCGACGGACCCCAAGCGGCAAACTGCATCAGAAATTGTTTGCGCATCGGAATAATAAAAGACATCTTCCACATCGTTTCAGCCGGACGACGAGCATCACCCGGAAGATCCGCGCGGGAACAATACATAATATTGTTATTCAAATCCAAAACCGCTTTGATATCCGACGGGCTGTTCTTGACGGCATACGGAGTCACAAGGGCTGAGACTTGCAGTGACGGATCATCCAAAAGCGGCTCAACCACATGATTGATATGCGACGGGTCCAAAAGCGGCTCATCCCCTTGGACGTTAACGATAATATCCGCGTCCATGTCTTTAGCAGCCTCGGCAAGACGGTCTGTTCCGGTTTGATGATGCGCAGATGTCCAAATGACCCGTCCGCCGTGATGCGTGACCGCGGCTTTGATTTCTTCACTGTCAGTGGCTACATAAACCTCGTCGAGTACGCTTGATAATTCAGCCCGCTTTAAAACATGAACCACCATGGGCAGACCTTCAATGTCAATCAGGGCCTTATCCGCAAGGCGGGTGGATTTCAATCGCGCGGGGATGATGCCGACAACCTTCATGCCGTCTGGACCTTCCAGTTATAAATGCTTTTATAAAATTGCTTGTGGCTGGTGGGCGTAATGATGTAGAGCCCTTCCTTGCCTAAATCCGTAAGATAGAGATTAATGCTCTGCAATAATTTTTCATTCCAGGTATGCAGTTCCAAAAGCATCCGAAAATTCTTTGTTTCTTCCGCCTCGTCGTAAAAGTGAACTTTATTGGCCTTGAAATTTTCTTCGCTTTGGTAACCGTCCATGCCGGCTATAAAAATCCGGCGCCCGCCCATGACCACCGCGGTTGCGACTAACAGCATAACAATCGAACGGCAGCTGGAATTAATAACCCCTTGGTCAATATCAAACCGGCTTGTGATGCGGTTTAAATGCACAATGTATTCAAAAGTCTGGTCGGTATAATCACGGATAAAACTTTCGTCAAACTGGCTCGACAAAAGCAGACTGGATTCCGGCGCCACATGTTCGATATAACTCATAAAGCGCTTGCGGTTGCTAAAACCGTGGTAATGCGGTTTATACAATCCGCCCAAAAAATTTCCGCCCAGCACAACAGGTTCATTTTTTTTGATAAACTCATCGATTTCTGGACGGTATTCCTTAAGCGTTGCGCCGTTGGCAAGGACGAGAAAATCGCGTCCGGTATGCCGGTCTTCGTAAACGACCCTATGCTTGTTGAGCAGCAGATTGATTTCGTGGTCTTCATCAACATTGTCGCTATCATCCGCCGGTTTCGCAAAATCACTGTGCATAACCGCATCCAGCGTATCCTTGCTGTATCCAATCAAATTTTTCTGCTTAATGCTCTCAAGGATTTTGACCATGTCATCGACGGTGTGTTCCTTGCGGTCGGTAAGCGCCTTGGCATAATTGGGATGAACCTCAAGCAGTCCCGAAAGCATGTAAGGCAGGTTATAACCCCATTTAATTTTGTCGTGAAGCTTAATAAAATACCGGTCTATTAAATCCAAAACCGGAATGGAATTATATTTCTCGTGGTTAAGCGTTTTTTCAAGATAGATGATGAGCACTTCCAAAGGCAGATTGCCCGCCCCGCGCCCCATGCCGTAGACTGTTCCGTCGACAATATCAATGCCGCAGCGGATGGCCTCGAGCGTATTGGCAAACGCCAGCTGCAAATTATTGTGCGGATGAAATCCGATTTTCTTGCCCGTGGGCTTAAGCCATTCGACCAATTCCTGAATCTGTCCCGGAAAAAGAGAACCGTAGCTGTCGGCAAAATAAATATAGTCAACGCTGGATGCGCTTAACGGTTTGACCAACGCTGCTTTTTCTTCCTGGGAATACCCGACGATGCCCATGAGCTGCAAAGACGTCCGATAGCCGCGGCGTTTGATCTCGTCACAAAGTTCAAGCGCCTGCGGCACTTTATCTTTGTGGGAAGTCACACGGTAAAGCGAAACCAGGCTTTTGGTTGATTCCGGAATCCGGTCTAAATCGACTTCATCCTGATCGATAAGTAAAGCAATGGATGCGCCGGAGATATCATCAAAGAGTTCATGAATGAGTTCTTCGGGCGTCGAATACCAGATACCGCAGCCTTTTTTTTGGATATTGCGCAAACCGATTTCAATGATGTCGATGCCGGTGCGGGACAGATTGCGGTAAAGTTCCCGGACGAATTTTTTATCGAAATCCCAGTCGTTGAGATAACCACCGTCGCGAATGGTGCAGTCGAGGATTTCAAATTGTGGAAGTTGTTTTTTTGCCATTTTTATTTTTGATAAACGAGTCAACGAGAGTGTCAAATGTTTCAAAAACCAATACCGATTCAGCGGATAATTCTTCGCGTGACGACAACCCGTGAGCCAAACCAAAAAAGGCAGCGCAGCCGCTTTTTCTGGCCATACGCATATCATCCACCGTATCACCGACGTAAACAGACTGCAAAACCTCAATACCTACGCGTGTGCACGCCTTAAAAAACCCTTCCGGGTCCGGCTTGGGCGAGTTGACATCATCACCGCCGACAATGGCATCGATATCATCCGCCAATCCAAGCGC
>JAHFGF010000167.1 GCA_023247595.1 Candidatus Omnitrophota bacterium | reverse complement strand
GAAACAATGGCTCGCGTCTCCACATCAATGGCATTAAGCGGTTCATCCAGCAAAAATAAATCCGCGTCCTGCGCAATGGCCCTGGCCAAAAGAACTCGCTGCTGCTGTCCGCCGGAGAGCTGGCTTATTTGCCGGTCAGCTAAATTAGCAATATCCAATTCTTCCATGGCGGCATCGATGATTGTTCTATCTTTGCGCCCCGGAAACCGCAGCCAACCCAAATGGACATAACGCCCGCTCATAACCAATTTACGGACACTGATCGGAAATTGCCAATCGATTTCACTGCGCTGAGGCAGATAAACCACCCGATGATGACAATGCCCGAGCGGATGACCGAGAATTTTCATTTCTCCGTTTCGTAACGGCAGAAGTCCCGCGGCAGCCTTCAACAACGTGGACTTTCCAGCGCCATTGTGCCCGACTAACGCGACGCATTTACCCGACGGGATAGCGATATTAATATCCGCCAGCGCCAAACGCGAATCCCCGGGATAACTCGCGCAGGCATCCCATGTTTCAAGCGCCAAGGCTTGACTGCGGGGATGAGCATGTTTATGGCCGCAATAGGGCAGGATCATTTTTGACATTATTTTAAAGCCTCAACAATTGTTCGAACGTTATATCGCATCATCTCGATATAGTTTTCACCCGCGCTTCCCTTTTCCCCCAACGCGTCGGAATAAAGAAACGGGGCAACCTTGACGCCCGCTTCAGATGCCACGGCCTGAACCATTTGGGGATTAGCCACATTTTCAATAAATACCGCTTTTACATTGGCCGACTTAATTTTCTTAACCAGATCAGCAATTTTTAACGCCGATGGATCTGCCGCTTCGGTCGTAGCCGAATCAACAACCGCTCCAACAATTTTAAATCCATACCGTCGGGCAAAATAGCTAAAGGTATCATGGGATGTGACCAATTGACGATTGTCTTCTGGAATCATCGAAACCTGCTCAGTAATCCAGCGGTCCAATTCAGTGAGTTTGGACAGATAGTGTTGCGCATTCTTTTGATAGCCTGCGGCATGTTGAGGATCTTCTTTGATTAAGGCATCTCTAACAGCAACAACCATGACATCCATATTCTTCACATCATGCCAGACATGCGGATCAAATTCAAAATGCTTATGCTCGTCGGCATCATCGTGGCCGTCTTTCTTTTCAATCAGCTTAATCCCATCAGTCACGCGAACTCTGCGGGCTTGTGATTGTGAGGCCTTGTACAATTTATCCATCCAGGGTTCCAGATAAAGGCTGTTTTCAAATATAATCTGCGCGTTCTTCAATAGGACATTATCCTGAGGCGTTGGTTCAAACGTATGCGGATCCCCATTGGGACCAACCAATACTTTTACATTCACGAAATCACCGGCCACTTGACGCACCGCATCATCCAAGATGCTGTTTGTCGCGAGGACATTCAAAACTTTTGTCTGATCAGCGGATACAAAGCGATTTAGGCCGGATAAAAAAAACAATCCAGCCAGCAATAAACCTACCAAAACTTTATTCATCCAAAAAAAACCTCTTAAGTATTAAAAAGTATTACCACATCATAAAACGAAAACCCTAAATGTCAAACATTTTTACTTTCCCTAAAAATCCCTAAAAATTCTTCTTATATTTGATCATGACATCCATACCGCCGTCTTTTTGCTGCGGTGTGGCTTGGTTTTGGGCGGGATCCTGAACTTGCGTAACCTTTTTATCGACTCCAACTGTAATATGATCGGCAACCTGAACCTCTCCCCCGACGGAACGGGTCACGTCCGTCACCTGTCCTGAAGCGGCCCGGGTTTCCTGCAAATTAATGCCAACCTTTAGCTGGTTCGTCACCTTCCTTTTAATACCCAACCATTTCTCATTGTCCTGCATATTAAACGAAAAATCGGTCAGGCCCACAGCTTCCGGCGCAAGACCATCGGACGTGAATGTAAAATATTCCACAAAGGCATTATCTGAACCGACGATTGTATTGGAAGGATCCGTGACAGCGTGCGGCGTAATGACTTCCTGTCCGGTCGCCAATAAAACCAATAACGCGTTTTTCGACTTTGGAGGGTTTGAGGTCACATTTAAAACCGGCTTGCGCTTTGAGCCTCCCAAGGAAATGTTAATCATGGTTTGCCCTACTTTGGCCGAACCGAAAATATCAAGATCGGGGTTTCTAAAAGGACCTGTAAAAATAAGCCTGCTTGGTTTTAAAGCGATGGTCGTCAGTCGCGATTTGACAATACCGGAAGGAACAGACAAAACGCCATTCCAATCCAAATTATTTTGATTGTGAATAAGCGTATAGCTAAAAGTTGCCGGCAGTTGAGAAAGTGAAAATCCCAAATACCGGAAATCTTCCAAAAGAAAATCGCCAATTAAGACCGGCTGAGTATACGGGCCCGTAAGAGCTAAAGATACATTTTTAACGGTTCCTTTAAGATTATGCAGGCTCAAACTCGATTTAACAACCGTCACAATTTCCCTGACATCAATGATGCCGCAGTAAACATCAAACTTGAATTTGCCGTCGGAAAAAGTACCATAAAATCCGATAGGATCTGATAATGGAAACTTAATGCGGCCGTTTCGAACCTTTCCATGCAATTGGGTGAGATCTAAACCGGGAACCGTGATATCCAATTGTTGAATCAAGATCAGATTACGCGCGGTAAATGTGTTGAGGTCTTCAATCCGGATATTAGAAAGCTTAATACCCTCGGCAATGGTCCCTTCAAATTCCCTGTATTTAACCGACTGCGCTCCCAAGTATCGTTTCGTCAGAAAATCAAAAACCCATTTGGCCCCTTGCGTGGTATGCGTCAGATAATAGTATCCAACCGAAACGCTGAGAATCGCGCTCAGAAGCACAATCACGAAAACGGAAGACAATATTCTAAAGAAAGATTTTACAACCATGAGAGATTCCTGCGAAGACCGGCGAACAGAGACATAATCACAACGTTATAACCATTTTTTACGTTTGAAAAAAAGCACCATCATGAGGGCTATGATCAGCATCAAGGCCAGAATTTCATAATATCCCGTTGTCCATTCCAATTCCGGCATATATTTAAAATTCATTCCGTAAATACCCGTGATAAACATCAGCGGCATGAAAATGGTTGAAATCACGGTGAGCACTTTCATGATTTCATTCATCTTTAAATTGATACCGGAGATATAAATATCGTGCAGGCCGGAGAGAATATCCCTAAACGATTCAATCGCGTCCATAACACTGATCACATGGTCATGCAGGTCGCGCAAATAAATGTCCGTGACTTTATGAATTAACGGTGAATCCGCCCGCTGAAGCGCGCTGACTAGTTCCCTGACGGGCGAGACCTGTTTTCTTAAAAAAATCAAATCCCTTTTAAGATGGTGAATATCCGAGGAGCTCACCTTACCGGCGGTCGACATTAATCGTTCTTCCACCTGGGCAATTTCCTCTTCTATTTTCTCCAAAACCAGAAAATAATTGTCGATAATCGTATCCACCAACACATAGGCCAAATAATCCGCCCCCATCTTGCGGACCCTGCCTTTTGCTTTTCGGATGCGGTCCCGGATGTTATCGAAATAATCCCCCTCTTTTTCTTGAAAAGAAAGAACATACTTAGGGCCAATAACCAGGCTTAACTGTTCTGAAATCACATCCTGCGTCTGCTTTTCGATATAGATCATTTTCAAGACGACATAGATATAGTCCCCGTAATCCTCCATCTTGGGGCGCTGGTCCGTGTTGACCACATCTTCCAACACCAAAGGATGAACTCCGAAGAGCTGATCAAGCTTAGCGATAAATTCAGTATCCGCCAATCCGTCGACATTGATCCAGGTGATGGTCTTCTGCTCTTTAAAAGG
>JAHFGF010000166.1 GCA_023247595.1 Candidatus Omnitrophota bacterium | reverse complement strand
GTGAAAAGGGATGTTTTTTTAATGCTGTTTTATGTGACGGGGCGTTACAAATTGAAACAAGAAAGGAATGTTCCATGAATGTAAATTATTTAAAAGTATGTGTCGCGATTACGGCCGCTGTTAGTTTCAGAAAATGGTATTGCTACCAACCATGATATTGAGCGTGAGGCATTTATCGTCGAGCATCTTAAGGCAGTGGCGCTGGCAATGGAAGAAGGAGCGCCGGTCATTGGTTATCTGTATTGGTCGCTTTTGGATAATTACGAATGGGCCGAAGGATTTTTCCCACGATTTGGATTGATCAAGGTTGATTATCGGACACAGAAACGAACCATCCGGCCATCGGCCAGAACATTTTCTGAAATTATTCGGTCAGGAAAAATAAATCAATAAATAGAGATGCTATACGAGGATAACGATGAAGATTTTGATGATGACGAACACTTATGCGCCCATGGTCGGGGGGATTGAAGAATCCATCCGTTCCTTTGGGGCTGAATTTGTAAAACTCGGACATGAAGTCGTCATTGTCGCTCCCGAATGTGCCGGTGTGTTGCCTGATGAAGAAGGCGTCATTCGTCTGCGCGCTATTCAAAATTTTAACAACTCAAATTTTTCTATTGCTCTCCCGATGTCCGGCCTTTTACCTGAATTGATGAAAACTTTTATGCCGGATATTGTTCACAGCCACCATCCCTTTTGGATGGGAGATATTGCCATGCGCTTATCCAGTCAATACCGCATTCCACTGGTATTCACATACCATACGATGTTTGAACAACACATGCATTATCTTCCGATTCAAAATGAAGGAACGAAGCATTTTATCATCAAACTTTTTACCGGTTACGCGAACCTGGCCAATCAGGTGATTGTCCCCAGCGAAAGTGTCCGCCAGGTCCTTCACCAGCGCGGGGTTAAAACACCCATGGAAGTCATCCCGACGGGTTTGGACTTGCAAAGATTTTCTAAAGGAAATGGAAATAGTGTTCGCAAGCGTTTCGGTATTCCTTCCAACGCTGTCGTCATTGGAACTGTCGGCCGTCTGGCCAAAGAAAAGAACTTAGAATTCTTGAGCCAGTGCGTCGCGGGATATTTAAAGAAAGATAAACGCGCGCATTTTTTGGTGGTTGGCAAAGGGCCGGATGAAGATTTGGTAAAAAAAATATTTAATGATGAAGGAGTTGGCAAACGCCTGCATTTAGCCGGTATCTTGCGTGAACAGGATTTGGTCGATAGTTATCATGCGATGAACATTTTTGCGTTTGCATCTAAAAGTGAGACGCAGGGAATGGTCCTCACCGAAGCGATGGCCGCGGGTGTTCCCGTTGTCGCCATTGATGCTCCGGGGGTCCGTGAAGTTGTGAAAGATTGTTACAACGGCCGATTGCTTTTTGGGGAAAATCAAAAAAATTTCACCGAGGCCTTATCGTGGTGTTTGAGCCAATCTTCAAGCGATTTTCAAACAATGAAGAAAAACGCCCTCGCGACAACCAAAGAATTTTCCGTTGAGCTTTCTGCCCAAAAGATGCTTAAGGTCTATGGAGAGGTCCGCGCGAGAGAATATATATCGTCGGATCTTAAAAAAAGCGGCTGGTTTTCTCTGATGAATCGACTGAAAACAGAATGGGACATGTTTAAGAATATGCTAGGATCCGGCGGATCAGCGATGATGGATCCTATGCCGGTTGCTCCACAACCGTCTCCAAAAAAGTTAAAAGATTTGTTAATCAAACTGCCCCGATTAATAACGTTGAGTGAATGGTCCGCAAAGCTTTTAAAGCTTCCGCTAAAAAAAAGAACACAAAAACCGCGGGGACTTATCCTTATTCAGATTGATGGATTTTCGATGACTCAGTTAAAGCAGGCATTTGCCAAGAAAAAAATGCCTTTTCTCAAAGGACTGCTTCAAAAGAAATATTATCAGATGTATCCTTTTTATCCTGGTTTACCATCGAGTACGCCATCAGTCCAGGCCGAATTATTTTACGGGGTTAAACAAATAGTCCCCGCGTTTTCATTTGTAGATCATGAAAGCGGTAAAATCCTTCGCATGTATGACAGCGCAGCGGCGATTGAAATCGAACGACGACTGATGGAGCAAGGAACAGGGCTCTTAGAAGGGGGGAGTTCTTATTCAAATATCTATTCGGGCGGAGCCAAAGAATCCCATTTTTGCGCGGCGCTCTTAGGGTGGAACCGCATATGGAAAGAGGTCAATCCGATTGGCTTTGTGGTTTTACTTTTGACGCAGCTTCCATCGTTTGTGCGGATGCTTGTATTGACCGTTTGGGAGATTATTCTCGGAATTGTTGATTTTGGACGAGGAGTTCTTCATGGTGAAAATTTTAAAAAGGAATTGAAATTTATTTATCTTCGCGCGTTGATTTGCGTTCTTCTACGGGAATTAGTGACCGTCGGAACCAAAATTGATATTATCCGCGGATTGCCGATTATTCATTTGAATTTTTTAGGCTATGACGAACTGGCCCATAACCGCGGCCCATCATCAAAATCAGCTCATTGGTCATTGTTGGGGATCGATAGCGCCATTGAAAGAATTTACCGCAAGGCCATGCATTCTTTCAAACGCAACTATGATGTCTGGGTTTATTCTGATCATGGGCAAGAAGAAACCGACTCTTATACGGTGAAATATGGCCGCACTGTCCAAGAAGCCGTGGCTGAAATTTTAAAAGAATTTGATGCGACGGCAGAATTGTTATTACATCCTTTGGACAAGGTTGGAGAGCAGTTGCAGCGCGTCCGATTCCTTGGTCCGTCGGTATACAAAAAATATCTGGTTAACATGCATTCTGTGGATGACAGTCCTGTGCATCAGAAACTCGTCGTGACCGCCATTGGGCCGACGGGAAATATTTATTTTCCCCGCGAGATGTCTAACGAAGAAAAACACCAGTTTGCGCGTAAGCTGGTGGAGATAGCGAAAATTCCTGCCGTGATGCTGGCGGAAGGGCAGGACGCTGTTCGTGTCTGGAGGGAAGATGGAGAATTTCTGCTGCCTGAAGATGCTAATAAAATTTTTGGTGACAATCATCCATTTTTGAAACAGGTAACAGAGGACACAATCCGTTTAAACCATCATCCCAGCGCTGGGAATTTTACTTTCATGGGATTTAGGCCGGGGGTTAAGCCCATGACCTTTCCCATCGAGAACGGTTCACACGCCGGGCCGGGCCCAGAAGAAACAAACGCATTTGCCCTGCTTCCCATCGATGTTCTTAAAACACTGCCGGCACGAGAATATTTAACGCCCATGGATTTACGTGAAGCGGCGCAAAACCATTTGAAGAGAACGAAGGATGCTATTCACCGGCAACCTTTGATAGAGTCTCAAAAATTATTTGCAGCAGTGACAAATTAGATTTTGCCGGATTATAAAATGATATTGTCGTTGCCTTCTATTGTTAAAGAATTAGCGTCGCAGATCACAAGGGAAAAGTGATGAAGAGCAGAATTCAAAAACATCAAAAGATCAAAAAGTTGGCAGTCTCTTTTAAAGAACGGAGAAAAGCATTCAGCTGGGAATTGGCGCGTGCCGATGACGATGGTTTTGCCAATGCTAAACGGGGAGAATTTATTATTAAGTCTGATAACCCATAAATTGATTCTTATTAGTGAATGAATTAACTTTGGGCAATTGTGTTGCTCATCAGATCAGCCTAACGTCCAATAGGTTCGAAGCTTCTTCAGCCAGAGACCCTTTATCCTTCAGTTTATTTAAAGTTTCCCACTGGTCCTCGATGGGTTTATCCATCGGGGATTTTTTATGGGCCGATTTCACATGTTTTCGCTTTTTCGCCATTTCTTTATGTGCTAAATTCATGTACAGGTTGGAAAGACAATATGCCCATAAAATATCTCAC
>JAHFGF010000025.1 GCA_023247595.1 Candidatus Omnitrophota bacterium | reverse complement strand
AGTTAGAATCTCACCACAAGCCACTTCGATCATAACCAAAGGAACCTTTCCGGTATTGCCGATGCGGTGAACAGCTCCGAGCGGAACGTCGACCACAACTCCGGGACTAACGGGAATGTTGTTATCATCAACCACAGCAAGCCCATGACCCGCGACAATGATCCATTTTTCGGAACGATGAGAATGCTTCTGAAGGCTTAAACGGCCGCCAGGATTGACTTCAATTCTCT
Organism: Candidatus Omnitrophota bacterium; assembly: GCA_023247595.1. The sequence continues at coordinate 12,795 of JAHFGF010000025.1, read as the reverse complement.
TAACCCAAACCCCTGGCTCTTGATGAAACTTTAAATACTTGCCCCAAGGTCTTTCTGACATTTCTCCAGTTGACATAACCTTCACCTTTCGTCTAACGAATTTGCTGAATGTATACCATTTTTTGAAAAAGGTTTCAAGGTGGGGCGGCAAGTATTTTTAACGCTTGTTGCTGAGCGCCAACACTACGCTTGCTAAAACTTTCAAATCCTTGGCATCGTGAACAGATGAAATAAAGAAAGACTCAAGATCCGCCGGCGGCAGATAAATATGGTTTTTGAGCATCCCATGAAACAAACGCGAATACTTCTCCATCGAGCCAGCTTCCTGAGCTTGGTTGTAATTTTTGATCTCCGAACGACAAAAACGGATGCTTAGCATGCTTTTGTAATGCGAAATATATAAATTCGATTCTTTACTTTTAAATTCTTTGTTTAATAATTCAGCAAATGTTTCTCCAAGAGCATTTAACCGATTATAAGTTTTCTTGTCGAGCATTTTAAGCGTCGCCAGCCCTGCCCTCATGACAATGGGATTTCCGGAGAAAGTTCCAGCCTGATAAACTCCTCCATCAGGCGATAAATGCCGCATAATGTCCTTACGCCCGCCATAAGCACCGACGGGAAATCCGCCGCCGATAATCTTTCCAAAACAAATTAAGTCAGGGAGAATACCGAAATCCGACTGCACGCATCCCAAACTGGTTCGAAATCCTGTCATGACTTCATCAAAAATCAAAACAGATCCGTTCTTTTTGGTCAACTGCCTTAATAATTTTAGAAAATCTAAATCAGGAACCACAACTCCCATATTGCCGGCAACAGGCTCAATGATCACGCACGCAATTTTCTTTTCGAATTTTTGGAATGTCTCGGTTAATTTAACTGAATCGTTATAAGGAATGCTTATCGTATTTTGAATATGGCCTTGTGGAATACCTTGACTGGAAGACGCCTGCAGATTAGCCACGCCCGAACCAGCCGTGGCTAATAAATCATCCACATGGCCGTGATAACACCCGTCGAATTTAATGACAATATCGCGCTTGGCAAATCCCCTTGCCAATCGAATCGCGCTCATAACGGCCTCAGTGCCGGAATTGACAAACCGGATCATGTCCACCGACGGGACATGCTTCACAATAAATTCCGCGATTTCAACTTCAGGCTTTGTGGATGTCCCAAAACTGACCGCGTGTTTTAACCCTTTTTTAACAGCCTTCATGACTTCAGGATGCGCGTGGCCGAGGATGAGAGCGCCCCACGACAGGCAATAATCCGTGTAGGCATTACCGTCAACATCGAAAATCTTTTTACCCTTCCCATAATCTATAAAAAGCGGATTGCCTTTTACAGATTTAAAAGCCCTCACCGGACTATTAACTCCGCCGACAAGCACATTTTGCGCGCGGGCAAATAGTTTAATGGAATTATTTATAGCCACTTGAGCGCTTCCTTTGCGTAGTACGTAAAAATAATTTTTGCCCCTGCTCTTTTAATCGCAGTCAGCGATTCAACAACAATTGCGCGTTCATCAATCCATTTCTTCTGAGCCGCAGCCTTAATCATCGCGTACTCACCGCTCACATGATACGCCGCAATCGGCACGAGCAAATTTTGATGAAGCCTGGCAATAACATCCAAATAAGCCATCGCGGGTTTGACCATGACGATATCTGCCCCTTCGAGCACATCTTGCTCGGCCTCTTTCAACGCTTCCTTGCTGTTTAAAAAATCCATTTGATAAGATTTTCGATCTCCAAAACCAGGAGTTGAATAGGCTGCTTCACGAAATGGGCCATAAAAAGCGGACGCGTATTTTACAGAGTAAGAAATAATACCGGTATCAAACATTTTTTTCTTATCCAGAGACTGACGAATACTTGCAACCCGAAAATCCATCATATCCGACGGCGCAATAAAATCCGCGCCCGCCTGCGCGTGGGTTAAAGCCATCCGGCTTAAAACAGGAAGCGTCGCGTCATTATCAATATCCTTGGCAGATAAAATGCCGCAATGGCCATGCTTGAGATACGCGCATAAACACACATCCGTCACCACAAGAAAATCGGGAAAATGTTTTTTAATTGTCCGAACAGCTCTTGGAATCAGCGCTTGATCACTGCAAGCCAAATCTCCAGTCAGATCCTTCTTATCTGAAATCCCAAAAAAAAGCCCTGCGCGGCCGCCTAATTTGACATAAGACTCAATTTCTTTTAAGAGAACGTCGATTGAATACCTTTGAATGCCGGGCATGGATTCAATTGGAATTTTTTGACCCTTACCTTCGACAACAAAAAAAGGCTGTATCAGATCGTCGCTGTTTAATCGCGTTTCGCCAACGAGCTTACGAATGGCTTCATTTTTGCGTAATCGTCGAAATCTATTATTTGGCATAAAACAATCCCGTCTTCTAGCCCTTCATAGCCGTTTTAATTCGCTATGATTAGCCCTTTATATCCGTACTTTTTAAGCATGTTTAATGAGACCGGCCCCTTGCATAATATTTCCCAAGAATCCGGTATTTTTCCGTAATCGATTAAGAAATTTTTTACAGTTGATGGGCTGGTAAAAAGAACTGCATCGATATGATTCTTCGGCAGATTTCTTTTTTTAGGTTTTATGTTTTGATAAACCGAAAATTCAAATACTTTGGCTCCCGCTTTAGTTAAAGCTTTTTTAAGAAATGGATTCGGCAAGGAAGAGCGCGGAAAAAGAATTCGCGTCCCCTTTAACTTTAAACGCTTTTTCAATTCCAAAAATACGCCTTCACCGGTTTCTTGAGAGGCGATGATTTTAGGATTCCCTCCTCGGTCAAGAAGGGCCTGCGCGGTATAGGCGCCAATCACAGCACAATCAACATCTTTGAATGATTGAAAATCTTTGCCAAAACTAAGCAGGAGACGATAAAAATGCTCAACGGCGTATTCGCTGGTAAATAATATAAGCCTCGACTTAGAAAGCTTCAATTCTATTTCTTCTTTTTGCTTCCTTGTAAATTTCTGGGGAATGATTTCAATCATAGGCCAATGGATTAATTCTCCCAAAGAACGGTATTCCAGAGGATGCGTTCCCAAAAACAGTATCTTTTTTTTACCAAGTTCGGGTTTATATAGGCCAACCGTTTTCCCGGCGACAATTAAAGCCGGAGGCAAGATATTATTGTCTGCAACCAAAATTGTAATATTCGATAATTTTCCGACAATGACCTGCTGATCGCGGCGCGTGCCATTAGAAATGACGGCAACTGGCGTGTCGCTGGGCCATTTTTTATTGCGCAACGATTTAATGACATCGGATAATTTGGTTAACCCCATAAAAACGACGACCGTTTCAGTATCGGGTATTTGAATCAAAGACGGATTTTTTGATGATTCATTATTGCTATGTGCGCTAATGAATGAAACACTGGATGACAATCCTCGAGCCGTTAACGGTATTCCCAAAAGCGATGGGATGCCTGTTGCTGAACTAATGCCAGGGATCACCTGCGTCTCAATATGATAGGCCCGTAAATAAACCATCTCATCAGCACCGCGACCGAAAATCAACGGATCTCCGCCTTTTAATCGCGCCACATTTTTTCCTTGAAGAGCTCTATACTTTATCTGGCGGGATAATTCCTTTTGATTCAAAGAATGAGCGCCTTTTCTTTTACCGACATAAATATGTTCAGCCTTAGGCGCATATTTAAGCAATTGAGGATCGACCAAGTAATCGTAAAAAACACAATCTGATTTCTTTAACTGCTCAACGGCTTTTAAAGTAATGAGGCTTGGATCACCAGGACCAGCTCCGATTAAAGAAACTTTTCCATAGGATTTTCTGATATCCAAAACTTCAAAGATTTTTTGAACGTTATAATCTCCTCGACGGCATACAACCGCTAGCTGACCTTGAAGAGGTGTCCCTTCCCATGGCATTACATCTCGAATTAAATGGTTTAACTTCAAACGTTTTAAGGCACAGGCCGCAACGATAATGGCATCCACTTTCCCTGACTCAAATAATTTCAGCCGCTCTTCTATGGTGCCGCGAATGCTGATTAAGTGCACATCCGGCCGCAAAATCTTAAGCGATTCCTGACGCAAGAAACTGCTCGTTCCGATTTTGGCTTTACTCGGCAATTGCTTAAACGGCACCGGACCAACCAAGGCATCGGTATCATCCAAGCATGGGGTCAGCGCGATGATTTCTAAATCAGGATGAAGTTTCTCAGGTAAATCTTTAGCGCTGTGGATTGCGGCATCAACTTCTTTTTTTAAGAGCGCTTGATCAATGGCATCGGTAAAAAAATCATCAGCAATATTTTCAGTTAAAGAGGTTGTTTTATTTTTATCGCCTGCTGTTTTGTAGAGTATGTGCTGATAATTAATTTCAATCCCTTTTTGCTTAAGCATGTCGAGGATTTCATTAACCTGGGCGACCGCCAGCCGGCTGTCTCTGGAAGCAATGTTCAAACGGGGAGATTGAATACGACGATTGTATGTTTTTTGGCGTGCCATAGGGTGGCATTATAACAAATAGTTTGAATATCGTCGTCAGGAATTTTAAGGCTAGTTATTCTTTGATGAGCTTTTTGATGGCATCCAATTGCTGCATGGTTGCCTCTTCCCCAAGCCGAATTAATTCATCCACCTTGTAGAGTTCAAACCATTTAATACCCACCAGATTAGGATGAATGACCACGTTGGCTTCTTTGGCGCTCTGTTCAGCAAGCACATACTCGGTGGCTTGAAGCGTTTGAACAATAATGTCGGATATATTCGGCGTAAAAATTGAGTTGATAGCTTTAAACATTCGAAATTTAATAAAGCGTAACGGATCTTGATAAAATGAAATCTTTGCCTCCAGCTCCAACTGCTTGATGTCGTTTTCATTTCCCTGGGCTACTTGAGAGGGTGATTGCAACACATTAATGGCGATGATTTTCGAAACCCCCATCTTTTTCAAGACATTGGTTGGTAAGGGATTTAAAACTCCTCCATCAATAATGATCTGGTTTGGATTCTGAATAGGCTGGATAACGCCTGGAATGGCAATACTCTGGGAAATCGCATCCACTAATAATCCCCGTTCTAAAACCAATTCTTCACGGTGGATTAAATCATAGGCAACGGCCTTAAACGTTTTTTTGGTGTCGGCAAACATTGCCTTACCCAATTTACTTCTCAACCAGCCGTTAATTTTATGCCCGCGGATTAATCCGGAAAAAGCGGCAAACAAACCAGCCAAAACAAAAATAGTAAAAATAAAAACCAACCCTTTAGCAAATCCTGAACCAAACTGAAACAACACAAAGGAAACAAACAGAATAGAAAAAATCGGCAGAACGGGCGGGTCAACCAATCTCAACAAACTGGTCATTTGTTTAAATTCATGCGCAATAAATTCCAATTCATCCGCTGATTTTCCGTTCGCCCATAAACCTCCAATTAACGCACCCATACTGCTTCCGACAATAATATCAACGGGAATATTTTCACGTTCTAAAACACGGATGACTCCGACGTGCGCCATCCCAAGGGCAGCGCCGCCACCCAGGACTAATCCAACAAGCACACCGCTCGCCTGCCGGGCAATACGAACAACCGCGCGGGCATATTCACTTTTTGGGTCAGGCGTAATGATGGCCATCCCCGGCATGACCACAGCCGAATTTAATTCTTCGTGCCGAATATACGGAAGCGTTGAATAAATGTCATAATTCAAAATCGCTTTTATTTTATCAAGCGGCTGAAATTCCCCTTCTTTCACATGGCTGAGCAGAACAGACACCATGTCCATTTTAAAATTAGCCTTGAGATTTTCATGAAGGCGGTCGATGACTTGCTTGGTGAGCTCCAGATCATGATCCCTGTCGGTCACAACCAGATGAATATAATCGGATTGTGTCAGCGTCATCATAACCACATCATCCATTTCGTTGGGAAGGTCAACAATGATGTAGTTATATTCATTAACTGGAGCGCTGACAAAACGGCTGATTTTTCCGACGAGGCTTAAATCGCTGGAATCAAAGACAACATTTAAATAATCAATAGACAAATCATTTTTAGTGATGGCGTTTAAAATTTTATGCTGGTCATCCACAATATGCTGCAGGTCAACTACTCCGGGCTTGCGGTGAGGCGACGCGTCAACGGCAATCGAATCAGAAATTGCGGCATCACTTCTGGATTGAAGACAAACCAAAAGAACTTTTTTGGAAGTTTCATTTCTTAAATTTAAGGCAAGATTCGCCGCATACGTTGAACTTCCCGTCCCTTTAACCGGAGAATAGACGGATAAAATAGTGCTTTTTAAATTATTTTTATCTGGAACAGCTTGATTACGGATTTTATGCGATAGGTTTTGGCTAATGGCCATTCCCAATCGCGGCGTTGCCTTTAAAATCTCACCAAAGTCGGCACGTTCAATGCGTAAAATTACCGAATCATTGATAGCTTCAAAATTATGGGAGTGATTTTCGCCAGTTAAGGTCGATAGGATACCAAAATGCATCCCGCGGTGCAGGAATTCAATATTTTCCCGCTGGCCATGCGGATTGATGGAATAACAGTAAACGCGTCCGCTGATTAAACAATAAAACGCGTCCGCAGGTGAACCCTGCTTGCAGATCAAATCTCCCTTTTTAAAATCAACAAAATGGGATTTTCGGGCAATACGGTTTAATTCAAAAAAATTCAACTGCTGAAAAATCGGAATCTGCTTAACGATACTTAATTTATTTAAATATGAAGACATTGAGCTCATAGGCGTTTACTCAGTTCGCATGCACAAACACACACCGTTGCAGAAACCATAAACCTGTTTAGGCGTGACTTTGTAATCTTTATGTTTTTATTTAATGATCTCATTTTCCATCCACTCAAATTCTTTAGCCAAAATCTTTTTAGATAGTTTCAAATGACTGGCATCGTGATTGCTCATCCCTTCCCTAAAAATAATTTCAATGCGGCTGCGGGCATCCAGACAAAAGGCATCGGCCAAATCAACAGCATTAGCTTGTCCTTTTTTGGCCAACATCCCCGCATACGCACAGGTCGCCGAGATTGCAAACAAGTCGGTTCCAATACAAACAACACGATTAAGAATACTTTGCTTTGCTTCCAGTTTCTGCTGATAAACCGCCATTTTATGAAATATATACCGGGCAAGTTTTTTGCTGGCACCTTTAACATATTCCATATGCTGATTGAGCGGCTCCGGAAGGTCCTGGCCATCCGAAGAAACAGACGGAAACCATAATTTCGGATACCACACGGCATAATACGCCATCATCTTAAAAGCTGCGGCTATTTTCGCACCAACAGAAACCTTCGGACTCAATAACGGTTTCATACGTCCCAAATGCGGATCCAGGGCTTCACGCGCAATAAACAGATGCATAATTTCACTGGTTCCCTCAATGATGAGATTAATACGGACATCGCGCATGACGCGCTCAACAGCCCAGCTATGAACCCCGCGCGCCTTAAGAGAATCGGATGACTCATAACCCTGCCCGCCGCGGATTTGCAGAGTTTCATCAACAATCTTCCAGGAATGTAACGTGCAAAAATATTTCGCAATGGCCGCTTCAATTCGGATGTCGCTATGTTTATCATCCGCCATAAAAGAGGTCAGCCATGTCACCGCATCCATGGCAAAGGTATGTCCGGCAATGTAACTCAGTTTGAGAGCAACCGCTTCATGCTCACCAATCACAGAACCCCACTGCTGGCGTTCACTCGACCAGCTGCGGGCCACATGCAGACACCATTTACCAATACCGGTGGATGCAGCCGGAAGCGTCAAACGTCCCGTGTTTAAAGTCATGAGGGCCAGCTTTAAACCTTCGCCTTCACCTAAAATAATATTTTCTCGGGGAACTTTAACATTCTTAAACCGCAGCAACCCATTTTGAATACCATGCAGTCCCATGAATGAACAACGGTGGGCAATTTCAAAACCAGGAGTCTTGGTTTCAACAATAAACGCGGTTATCTGTTTGATTTCCTTGCCTTTAATAATTTTTGACGGAGTCACAGCCATAACAACTAAAACATCAGCGATGACGCCGTTGGTGCACCACAGCTTTTCACCATTAATGATGAAATGTTTGCCATCTTCAGTCGGCACTGCCGTTGTTTTCATCTGCCGAGGATCAGACCCTACAGTCGGCTCTGTTAACGCAAAGGCCGACACTTTTCCTTCGGCAAACATCGGAAGAAATTTCTTCTTCTGTTCTTCTGTACCAAACAGCTTAAGCGGCTGAGGAACACCAATGCTTTGATGAGCGGAAAGCAGAACCGCGGTTGAACCGCAGTAGCTGGAAATCATATGCATGACGCGGTTATAATTAACCTGGCTAAAACCCAATCCCCCATAGGTCTGAGGAATTTTAATTGCAAAAGCGCCGAGCTTGCCTAAGCCGTCCATGACTTCTTTGGAAATTTGATACGTGCGGTCTACTTCATTGGGATCAAGTTTCTCCCGTAGAAATTTTTCCATTCTCGGAAGATATTCATCGCCAATTTTCTTTTCTTCTTCGGTTTGCTGAGGGAAAGGATGGATGAGGTTAAAATCGACTGCGCCGTGAAATAGTTTGAGAGCAAAACTTGGATGCTTCCACTCCTGTTCGCGGGCGTCTTCTGCGAATTCCAGGGACTTGCGTTTTTCTTCACTAATATTCTTATCAAACATACTCATCAAAACACCCCTTTTCGAATTTAGATATGAACTATTAATGCGGAATAACGAAACAGGGTGATACTTTTTTCGGAATTACCTTAAATTGATATACTTACGGCATTCCGTATCAAGTATAGACGGCGCATATGCAAAAAGCAATAAACGCGAAGGATATTTTTTGGGCTAATTAGAAGATTTTATCGTTCAGGCTGGATATATTGATCGGCAATTTGAGAAACATCCGTAAGTTGAACATGATTTAACCAGATATTTTCAGGATAAATCATGATATTAACGCCGGTACTGCATTGACCAAGGCATTTGGCTTGGGCTACTCTAATAGATGGATGCAATTTCCGCGATTTGGCGATTTCGCGCAATTGACGAAAAACCTCTTCGCCCTTATGGTCGCCGCAGCTTTGTTTTTCTCCATTGGCATTATTCGTGCATACAAAAATTTGGCGTTTATATGGCATTGATACTGATTCCATAGGATTCCTTTCAGATGATTTTGTCTTTATACAAGACGCGCTGCATTATGCCGGAATATAATCGAAACGGCAATATCCGCCGCATTGCTAATAAAAACCGCGTTTCAATATCCGGAAAATTTCTTAACGCAGGGTTGGGCTGGTTAATTAATTTTTCCACCATACAAGCAACGCGTAACGGATCTTTATCGGTTTTCTTAACATATTCAAGCACCATTTTTTTCAGATGCTGGCTCATGTCATAATAAGGACTGCCGGGATTGTCAAAATTTTTCGCGTATTTGGCATTATCAAAAAAAATCTTTGTGCGATACGTCCCCGGCTCAATTAAACAGACATGAATACCAAACAATTTTAATTCATGGTGCAGACTTTCGGAAAATCCTTCCAGCGCCCATTTACTCGCATTGTATGCGCCGAAACAGGGACTGGCATTCAAACCGGCAATGCTTGAGATATTAATAATTTTTCCCTTACGACGGGAACGCATCAACGCAATAACCTCCCGCGTCACATTTTGCACACCGAAAAAATTAACTTCCATTTGTTGACGGATTTCCTCATCCGTTAAATCCTCAAAAAATCCGCCGATGCCATAACCCGCGTTATTGACAACAGCGTCCAAATATCCTTTCTCAGAGGCAATGACTTTTATAACTTCAGCAATACTTTCAGGCTTCGTCACATCTAAGGGCAGAACTCTAATTTCCTGTCCGTTTTTTTTAACTTCAGAAACCAAAAAATCTTTTTTACGGATATCCCTCATCGTGGCATAAACGACATGCCCCTTTGAAGCTAAATAAACAGCTGTTAAAAATCCAAAACCGCTGGATGTTCCTGTGATAAGGACTATTTTGGGAGGGGCGTTTGACATAAATGCGGTAGGGGCGGGTTTAAACCCCTCCCCTACAATTTAGATTTCGTTTGATTTTTGAATCATCAGACAATCGACCAACGTCAACGCAATCATGGCTTCAACAACAGGAACTACTCGAGGACACAGGCACGGGTCATGCCTGCCTTTTACTTGAATTTCAGTTTCTTTTAAATCCGTTGTGATTGATTTCTGGATTTTGGCAATGGAAGACGGAGGTTTAAGTGCAAGGCGTAAGACAATCGGTTCACCAGAAGAAATGCCGCCTAATATCCCTCCGGAATGATTTGTTTTGGTGGAAACTTTCCCGCTTTTGACGGCAAAGACATCATTATTTTCGGACCCGCGCATGCGCGCCGCTTTAAAGCCAACGCCAAATTCAATGCCTTTGACGGTTGCGATAGACATTAAAGCCGCTGCTAATCGAGCGTTTAATTTATCAAAGGCCGGATCACCCAATCCCGCCGGGCATTTATTGACAACCGCTTCAATAATGCCGCCGATGGAATCGCCATCCTTACGTACTTCTTCAATTAAACGAATCATTTTTTCGGCCGCACCCAAATCAGGCGCGCGAACTAAATTTTTTTCAATAGCTGAGTAATCAATTTTTTGTGCGTAAATATCCCCGACAGCCAGCGTATAAGCCGTGATTGAAACTTTATGTTTATTCAAAATCTTTTTAGCAACTGCTCCGGCTGCTACTCGGCAGGCTGTTTCACGACCGGATGAACGGCCGCCCCCGCGGTAATCACGAAATCCATATTTAGCTAAATAAGTAAAATCAGCGTGGCCGGGACGAAAGACATCTTTAATATTGCTGTAATCTTTGGAGCGCTGATCTTCATTGCGGATAAGCATGGCGAGAGGCGTTCCCGTGGTCTTGCCTTCAAAAACACCGGATAAAATTTCAACCGTATCTGATTCTTTGCGCTGGGTTGTGATTTTGCTCTGACCGGGACGACGACGGTCAAGATCAACCTGAATATCCGCTTCAGTTAATGGCAATTGTGCCGGGACACCGTCGATAATCAGACCAATGGCTGGCCCATGGCTTTCGCCGAAAGTTGTGACTTTAAATAGTTCTCCGAATGTATTTCCTGCCATAAGCGTTGTTCGGGAATCGTTGTTCGTTGCTCGCAATCACAGTCGTTTAATTAAATTTGTTATCATTCTCGACTCGTGATCGATTTGATCGATCAAACAATTCCGCTTCTCCTCAGTGATATATTTTAAATCGAAACTAATCTCAACCTGAGTTTCCAACTCTGCACATGAACCTAACGTAATATATAAAAATCGTCTGTATTCCTTATTCTGAAACCTATTGAACCCTTCCGCGATATTTGATGGAATTGAAACAGCAGCTCTTTGCATTTGTGTCACTAATCCAAATCGTTCTGACAACGGAAAATCCTTCGAAACATCATAAACGTTCAGAACGATTTGTTTTCCCAACTGCCAAATATTCAATTCTCGAAAACTTTGAATCTTCATAATTCCCCCTTTCTTAAAAGACTGGGGGAATCTTTTATATTGATTCTACGAACAACGATCAACGAGCAACGAACAACATCTAATTCCCATCCGTAATCGCACCCATCGAAGCCGAACTGACCTGCTTCGCATACTTTGCCAGCACGCCACGGGTATAACGCGGTGAGGGCTTTTTCCATGCTGCCAAACGGGATTTGATTTGATCTTCCGTAATGTTCAAATTCATTTCACGCCGTTCGGCATCAATGGTGATTGAATCCCCATCGCGAACGATCGCAAGCAGTCCGCCGGTATACGCTTCAGGCGTAATGTGTCCGACCACAAAACCGTGGCTGCCGCCGGAAAAACGGCCGTCTGTGATTAAAGCCACATCCTTGCCTAATCCGCGGCCCATGATGGCTGATGTGGGCGAAAGCATTTCTCTCATACCCGGCCCGCCTTTGGGGCCTTCGTAGCGAATAACAATCACGTCGCCTTTGACAATGGTTCCGTCCAGAATTTTCTTCAACGCTGATTCTTCCGATTCAAAAACTTTTGCCTTGCCCGTAAAACTCAAACCTTCTTTACCGCTGATTTTGGCAACAGCGCCGCCCGGCGCTAAATTTCCGTAGAGGATAACTAAGTGGCTTTCCTTTTTTATGGGATTTGACAGCGGACGGATGATTTCCTGATTTTTAGGATAAGGCTTAACCCCTTTTAAATTTTCCTTCACCGTTTTTCCAGTCACGGTTAAACAATCGCCGTGCAGCAAACCGGCATCCAAAAGTGTTTTCATGAGCGGCAATATCCCGCCAATCTTCACTAATTCCGCCATCATAAAACGACCGGACGGTTTAAGGTCTGCCAACACCGGAACGCGTTTACCGATGGTTGTAAAATCATCCAGCGTTAATTTCACATTGGCCGAATGCGCCATGGCAATCAAATGAAGAACCGCATTGGTTGAACCGCCCAAAGCAATGACAACGGTAATAGCATTTTCAAACGCTTTTCTCGTCATGATATCGAGCGGACGAATATTTTTCTTAATCAAATTTAAAACCGCTTTGCCCGCATTCTGGCAATCTTGCTCTTTTTCCTTGGAGATAGCAGCCTGAGCAGAAGAATCGGGTAAACTCAATCCCAAGGCTTCAATTGCCGAGGCCATGGTGTTGGCCGTATACATCCCTCCGCAGGAACCGGGACCGGGAATCGCGCAGGTTTCAACGGCCTTTAATTCTTTGTCAGAAATTTTTTTATTGGCATGAGCGCCGACGGCCT
>JAHFGF010000165.1 GCA_023247595.1 Candidatus Omnitrophota bacterium | reverse complement strand
GTTGTCTTCTGCATGCTTATTGATGGTATTTTACTATATTCCGTGCAGTTTTAAGGAGATTTTACAACTATTTTTAACCGTCATCGACGAGAAACGTTGATGGTTTTTCAGTGATAACTAATTAACCCGTATGAGGAGCATTTATGAGTATCCCCCCAAATTCAGGCAGTGAAAGACGTAAACACATTCGAGTCGACCGTAATTTTATTTTGACGTATTTTGACAAAACCACTCCAAACGTCAAAAATGAAATCACACAATTGCGCAACATCAGCAGGGGAGGAATTTGTTTTGTCTCAACTCGTTCCGTTCCCGCTTCGGTGGAATTGGTGATTGAAATGCGAACACCATTCACTACCGGGACTGTTTTGTTTGAAGGGGTTGTGCTTGAGTCACGCGAACGGATACGAAATCTTATCTATGATATCCGTCTGGAGTTTCGAAATATACAACCAGCCTCCATGGAAATATTAGAAAAAATCGAACAATATGGCATCAACAGGAGATAAACGTTGTGGTGGATAGAATCAATATAGGCCTTATTGGTTATGGCGTCGTAGGTTCTGGTGTTGTGAAAATCTTGAAGAATCGACGGAAAATCCTCAAAGATCGATACAAGAAAGACTTTTTCATCAAAACCATCTGCGACCGCAGTATCAACAAAAAGAATCCTCCGGGTTTGGACAATACGCTTTTAACAACGGATATCAATTCAGTCTTAAATGATCAAGAAATCCATGTGGTTGTGGAATTGATTGGTGGAATGAATCCTGCTAAAGATATTGTTTTGCGTTCGTTAAGATCTGGAAAGCATGTTGTCACGGCCAATAAAGAACTAATTGCCAGTTGCGGACAGGAATTGTTTAAAGAAGCCATCGCCAATAAAAGATCCATTTTTTATGAATCGTCCGTCATGGCGGGTATTCCCATTATTCGCATGCTTACCGAGGGATTGGCAGGAAATAAATTTAACGGGCTTTACGGGATCATTAACGGGACGTGCAATTACATCTTAAGCGAAATGGCTAAAAATAAAATTTCTTTTGCCGAGGCCCTTCGTGCCGCCCAGGAAAAAGGATATGCTGAAAGCAATCCGACTTTGGATATTAACGGCATGGATGCCGCCCATAAATTGGCCATTTTGGTTTTTCTTGCGTTAGGAAAGTTTGTCAGTGTAAAAGAAATTCATACGGAAGGCATCAGCCATATTTCGCAAGATGACATTGAATATGCCGACAGTTTGAACTTAACGATTAAACTTTTAGCGATTGCCAAGAAAGTCGGATCCGAATTAGATGTGCGCGTGCATCCGACATTAATCGCCAAAGATCATTCGCTGGCAACGGTTAATAATGTGGACAATGCCATCTTGGTCGATACGGATTTACTCGGGGATATCTTTATTGAAGGCGCTGGCGCCGGACAAATGGCCGCGGCCTCAGGGGTGGTGAGTGATTTATTAAATATCGCCGAGAGAGTTGACAACGATTTGTCGCGTTGGGTCGGCAATGCCACTGAAGAGGGCGATGTTTTACCGATTCGAAAAATCGACGAAGTCGAAACCCGTTTTTATATTCGTCTCATGCTGGTCGACAAACCTGGCGTTTTATCAGCGATCTTTAATATTTTTGGCCAATACAATATTTCCATTGCCTCGGTCACCCAAAAACTTGAAAACAAAATGTCCGCTGTTCCCGTTGTTATGTTAACGCATCACGTGAAAGAACGTCTGCTTAAAGAAGCTTTGGAACAGCTTGATTTATTGCCCGTCGTTAAAGGCAAGCCGGTTGCAATCCGTATGGAGAAATTATAATGTTGTATCGAGGTTTGATTGAGCGCTATCGCAAATATCTCCCCGTGACGTCGAAAACTCCAATCGTTAGTCTCTGTGAAGGCAACACTCCGCTTGTTCATTCAAAAGTCTTATCGGATCAAACAGGCCTGAACGTCTATTTAAAATATGAAGGCTTGAATCCGACGGGTTCCTTTAAAGACCGCGGAATGACGATGGCCATTTCCAAGGCTAAAGAAAAAGGCGTCAAGGTTGTTGCCTGCGCCTCCACGGGAAACACTTCAGCATCAGCCGCGGCTTATGCGGCCAGGTGTGGAATGAAATGCGTTGTCCTTATTCCTAACGGCAATATTGCTCTGGGAAAATTGGCTCAAGCGATGATCCACGGAGCCAAAGTGCTGGCGGTTGAAGGAAATTTTGATGATGCGTTAAATCTGGTTAAAGAAATTACGCAAAAATATCCGATTGAACTGGTTAATTCCATTAATCCGTTTCGCATCGAAGGCCAGAAGACTGCTGCCTTTGAAGTTTGCGATGATTTAAAAGATGCGCCCATGTTTCATGCCATTCCCGTCGGCAATGCTGGGAATATTACGGCTTATTGGAAGGGTTATAAAGAATACCGGTCCAATGGCCAATCCAAAACTCTTCCGAGAATGTTGGGGTTTCAGGCGGCGGGTGCCGCGCCAATCGTATTGAATAAAGTGGTCAAAGATCCGCACACATTGGCGACAGCAATCAAGATTGGTAATCCAGCCAGCTGGAAGCTTGCCATTGCTGCGCGGGATGAATCGAAGGGACTCATCGATTCCGTAACGGATAAAGAAATCATCGCGGCTTATAAATTACTCGCATCCGAGGGGATATTTGCGGAACCCGCTTCTGCCGCTTCCGTGGCAGGAGTCGTTAAATTAAATGCCCGTGGATTTTTTAAGAAATTTAAAAAAGCATCGTTGGTTTGCACGCTCACGGGTCATGGCCTTAAAGACCCGAATATTGCCATCCAAAATGTCGCAAAACCCATCGTGGTCAAAGCGGACTTAAAAACGATCATTAAGAAGATTGGATTATAATTTCACCATGGCATTGCAAGGGAAAAAAATTTTAATCACCTGCGGTCCAACGTGGGTTGCTATTGATGATATGCGGGTCATCAGCAACCGATCGACGGGAGAAATGGGGCATTTGCTGGCCAAGGCATTAAGTTCCGCCAAAGCCAAGGTAACTTTGCTTGAAGGGCCAGTTACGCATTCGTATCATTCTCCATCAGTTAAAGTTTATAAGTTTTCGTTCTTTGAAGAATTATCAGCGCTTCTCAAGTCAGAATTGTCCAAGCGTTATGACTGTGTGATCCACGCGGCAGCGGTATCTGATTTCAAGCCACGTAAAGCATTTGCCAAGAAAGTAAGTTCGAATTCATCATTAAAACTAGAATTGGTTCCAACGCCCAAATTGATCAATGGCATCAAACAAAAAAGTCCGAAAACGTTTTTGATCGGTTTTAAACTTGAAAACTACTTCACTGATTCTTTGGCGGTTAAAGAAACGAAAGATTTATTTAGCAAAGCAAAGTGTGATCTCGTGGTTGCCAATTTTATAAAGAAGAATGGATATGAAGCATTAGTTTTAGATCCTCAGCAATCTCTTATTGGCAAAGTGAAAAGTAAAACAGAATTAACGCATTTACTTTTGAATGTCTTAAAAGAAAAACTATGAAGCATATCCTTTTAGTTCCTGACGGCATGGCAGATGAACCACTTTCGGAACTCGGCGGGAAAACACCGCTGGAAGCGGCGCATACGCCCAACATGGATGCCTTGGCGCACAATGGTTTCTCCGGTATGGTTCAAACAATTCCGGATGGAATGCCGCCAGGTTCGGATATCGGCAACCTTTCTTTATTAGGTTATGAGCCAAAGGTTAATTTCTCAGGCCGGGCTCCGTTGGAAGCGGCTAATATGGGTATTCTCTTAAATGCGGATGAGGTGGCATTCCGTTGCAACCTGGTGACCCTTCTCAAGGGCAAAATGCATGATTACAGCGCCGGGCACATTTCAACGGATGAAGCTTCCCAAATCATTGAGTCATTAAATTCAAATATTGCCAACGG
>JAHFGF010000164.1 GCA_023247595.1 Candidatus Omnitrophota bacterium | reverse complement strand
ACATTGAGAAACTGTTAAGCGATAAAATTGTCTTTAAGGGCGGGACATTGCTTAATAAAGCGCACCTGAATTATCATCGTTTAAGCGAAGATTTAGATTTCACATTTCATGAACCTTTGACGACCCGGTCACAACGATCAAAAGCAATTACGCCCATTCGCGAGAGTATGCCAGGTTTTTTAAAGGCGCTTCAATTGGCCAGCGATAAGCCGGAAGGTGAGGGGTTTGATAATTCACGGCAGTACGTTTTCAAAGCCAAATACCCATCAGTTCTCACGGCCAAAGAAGATATTATCAAAATTGAAATATCTCTGCGCCAGTCGCCCATTGAAAAGCCTGTTAACACAAAGATTAAGCATTTTTATCAAGACCCTTTTACCGGGGAAGATTTATTCCCGCACGGAGCAGTATTGTCATTGTCATTAAAAGAAGCTGTAGCTGAAAAACTTAAAGCGGCAATCTCACGGAAAGATGTTGCGATAAGGGATTATTATGATCTCTGGCACATTGCTGAATTTGGTTTTGATTTTTATGACGATAAGTTTATTAAATTGTTTAAGCGCAAGGTAGTGGACGAGGGATATGACGGTGATTACAGAAAAGATTTTGGACTTAGCCCTGATAAACTTTCAACGTTACGCAGGCAAGTTGATACAGATCTTATGCCGGTGATTCGTGCGGGCGAGAGCTTTGATCTTGAGAAAGTCTTTGAACGGTTTAATGTGATTTTAAAAGAGATATAAAATTGAGATGTTGCTGTTTTTATGTGTCGCAAAAATTATATATTTCTTTTTCCATTTATATACCGCGACGGCAACGGCATTCCGCTGCCAATTTCGCAGCAGCCGATTGAGAATATGAACATTGAAGGTTTCCTCCCGGTCATCATCAACGTGACCCCGGTTACTCCCGCCATGCTTTTGAGTGAATACGCATTTCCCCAGCCTGAGTATCAGTTGACCCGCAACTCATCATAGAAAATCTCGCTTCTTGAACTCAAGTATATAGTTCAGTACACTATCAACATGTCCAACTCTTCCAATCATTTTGTCGGCAGATGGTGGCACGCATTAGAGGACGGGCGGATTTTGTGTACGCTTTGTCCGCGGGCCTGCGCGCTTCATGATGGCCAGCGCGGGTTTTGTTTCGTCCGTCAGAATTTAAACGGCCGGATGATCTTAACGACCTACGGCCGCTCCAGCGGTTTTTGTATCGACCCGGTTGAAAAAAAACCGCTGAATCATTTCTTTCCAGGAACAAGTATTTTATCCTTCGGTACCGCCGGGTGTAACCTTGGTTGTAAATTTTGTCAGAACTGGGATATCAGTAAATCCAAAGAGTTTGACCGGTTAACCGATGAGGCGGATCCCAAAAGAATCGCAAGCGAAGCCAAGAAGCTCGGGGTTAAAAGCATTGCCTTTACCTACAATGACCCTGTTATATTTGCCGAATACGCCATTGATGTGGCCAAGGCCTGTCGTGAAGCGGGGATTTATACGGTTGCCGTCACCGCGGGTTATATGATGGATGAATCCCGTCGGGAATTTTACCAGCACATGGACGCGGCCAATGTGGATCTCAAAGGATTTACCGAAGAGTTTTATCAGAAAATAACTTCCGGACATCTTCAGCCCGTTTTAGATACGTTAGTCTATTTGAAAAAAGAAACCAATGTTTGGTTTGAAATCACAACGCTTTTGATTCCGGGGTTGAATGATTCCGAAGCAGAACTTCATGCCATGACGGAATGGATTATGGAAAATCTTGGGCCCGATGTTCCGCTTCATTTTACGGCATTTCATCCGGATTATAAAATCATGGACCGTCCTCGAACTCCGGCAGAAACATTGACCAAGGCCCGGCGGATTGCGTTGTCCAAGGGGCTGCATTATGTTTACACCGGCAATGTGCACGATACCGATGGTTCAAGTACATATTGTCCGGGATGCGGCAAAATGGTGATTGAGCGGGATTGGTTTGAGTTGGGAGAATGGCATCTTTCCGCTAAAGGGCAGTGTCAATTTTGTCAATATCAAATTCCCGGAAGATTTGATGAAAAGCCCGGGGTTTGGGGCGCCAAACGGCAGGTTGTGCGGATTTCCTAGCCGATCCTTCGATTCGCGCCACGGCCGTGGGCTTATCGCAGGATTTCTCCCCACGGGCATCTCCGTGGGGCTCCATTATTCCGTGAAAATGTCCTTTGCCATTAGGGGGCGGATAGCTATAATATCTCGAGTAAAATTCTGTTTTAAAAATCAGTAAATTAAAAAGTTAGAGTTAATTTTATTAATGGTATTTTTTTCGTCATTGCGAGCCGTAGGCGAAGCAATCTCGCACGCGTATTAGATTGCTTCGTCGGGTTTCACCCTTCTCGCAATGACAGTGCACTGATTCAACAAGTATGACGCATTCATCCAGCGAAAATCCGCAAAACACTTCCTCAGATGATTCTAAGCTGATGATTGACAAATCAGCTGTGATCGCAGTATTACAAAAATTAATTAATGATTATCCTTCCGAGTCCGTGCCTCGCAGCGTGGTGCGAAGCATGCTGATTAAAATCGTCGGATCTCCCAACTTTGGAGATTTGGGGAATCATCCTTCTTTGCAAAAATTGGATCAATTGATCCATAAAGCTAAATCGGTGTAGTGTGTAGGAAGAAATTTTATCAAACGGTGAAACTTTTAAAACGAGGTGAATAATGAATAGATATGGATTTTTGCTAGCGATAGTTGTGACCGTTTTTTGTTCTGCGCCCGGTGAGGCTGCCATAGGAAGAGCGACCATTAAAGGGACAACAGACGGGTCGGAAATTTTGGGTTCTGTCTCCATGATGGAAACCAAGGACGGATTACAGGTTGAGGTGAGCGTTGCTAATGTGCCGCCCGGCAAACATGGCTTTCATATTCATGAAAAGGGCGATTGTTCCGACCAAGGCAAGGCCGCCGGCGGACATTTCAGCCCCGGGCATTCCATGCACGGGTATATGCCGAAGGATGGCATGGACAAGGCCCATGCTGGTGATATGGGAAATATCGATGTGGGTGTCGACGGAAAAGGCGAGAGCAGTATTTTTTTAAAAGGCGTTTATCTGACGGCCAAGGATCCCCGCGTGTCCGGATTGGCCGTTATTCTGCATGAGAAAGAAGATGACTTCGGTCAGCCCACTGGCAATGCCGGCGGACGTATTGGCTGCGGTGTCATTATGTTGGAAGATGAAAATTCTTTTAGTGTGGATGCCTCTGACCAAGAAGAGGAAAATCAGTTATTGTCGAGCGATTCATCAAATTCCGACGAGGTTGTTCATGATTAGTATTCAGCAATGTGTTTTGCTGGTCATTGATGTGCAGGGCAAGCTGGCGGGTTTGATGCATTCCCAAAGTTATCTGCGCAATGTCCAGGCGATGATTAAGGCCTCCCAGATTTTAAATATCCCCGTTTTATTGACGGAACAGGCGCCTGATAAAATCGGTACTACCATCCCGGAAATTCGCGGCATGCTTGCAAACCAAGCGCCTATTATCAAACAAGCCTTCAGTTGTTGCGGAGAGGCGCATTTTATGGATGCCTTTAGCCGGCTTGGGCGTACGCAGGTCATTGTCACCGGTATTGAGTCCCATGTCTGCGTGTATCAGACAGTCCGCGATTTTTTACGTAGCGGTTATGAAGTGCATCTGGTGGTTGACGCGGTTTCTTCTCGGGCCGGGCTTAATAGCACAATTGGCATTAAACGTTCAGAAGATGAAGGCGCCATTATAACGACGACGGAAATGATTATTACGGAATTGATTCAGTCGACCAAGCATCCGCGTTTTCGGGATATTATGGCGTTATTAAAAAGCATTACTTAATATGTGTTTTCAAACAAGCGGGTATTTATTGAGAGCAAGGCTTATTCAAGACATAAA
>JAHFGF010000163.1 GCA_023247595.1 Candidatus Omnitrophota bacterium | reverse complement strand
AAAAGGCGGTGCATTTACGAGAATCTGGAGGTGATTTATGAGTCCGGACGATAAGGACCTTGGTTATGTCTGGGATATGAATGAGGCTGCCAGTCAAATATGGGATTTTTCCAATGGGAAATCATTCGAGGATTATCAGAATAATAAAATGCTTCCTTGGCTGTTGAGCGTTTGCTGGAAATGATCGGGCAGGCAGCTAAAGAGGTTTCGCCGGAATTCAAAAAACGATATCCGGATTTGCCTTGGGCAAAAATTATTGGTTTGCGAAATGTTCTCGCGCATGAATACGGCGAGATCAAAGATGAAAAAGTTTATTTGGTCGCAACACGCGATATCATTCCGTTGATTGAGCAGTTAAAGAGCATTCTTAAAGAACATAACGAATTGAAATAAAGAAGGGGAAATATGCCAACAGTCGGCGTTATAGGCGGAAGCGGGTTGTATCAGATTGAGGGAATTAAGGGTGTTAAGGAAGTGGCGGTTAAGACGCCGTTTGGGGAGCCTTCGGATAAATTCATCACCGGCACGTTGGATAATACGCCGGTGGTTTTTCTGCCGCGCCACGGCCGCGGGCATCGCATTAATCCGAGCGAGATTAATTACCGCGCCAACATTTACGGAATGAAAAAGCTCGGTGTTGAAGCCATCATCTCTGTTTCCGCCTGCGGAAGTTTGAAAGAAGAATACAAGCCCATGGATTTTCTGGTGCCGGACCAATTCCTGGACCGCACCCGCGGGCGCGTGTCCACGTTTTTTACTGACGGCATTGTGGCGCACGTGGCGTTTGCTGATCCAATTTCACCAGAGATCGCTGATATTATTTACGCGTCGGCTAAGAAATTAAAATTGAATGTCCATAAAGGCGGCACGTACGTCAATATGGAAGGCCCGCAGTTCTCGACGAAAGCGGAGTCGAATCTTTATCGCAGCTGGGGCATGGATTTGATCGGCATGACCAATATGACGGAAGCCAAACTCGCGCGCGAGGCGGAAATTTCCTACGCGACCTTGGCCGCGGTCACCGATTATGATTGCTGGCATCCGTCGCACGATTCGGTCACGGTTGAGATGATCATCGATTATTTGAACAAGAACGTGTCGAACGCCAAGAACATTCTGAAACTCGCCATTCCACAGGTCGGCAAGCTTAAGAAATTTTCTGCTGCGGATGCGCTTAAATTTGCTATCATTACCAACCGTGATTTGATCCCAGCGAAGGCGAAGAAGGATTTAGCGCCGATTATAAGCAAATATATTAGCTAGGGTTCCCCAGGAACCCAGTCCCCAGAGATCCAGTCCCCAGGGTCCCAGGGAAAAAGAGAGGATGATGTTATGGGGGAAGCAGGTTATAAACGTCTGATCGTTTGGCAAAAAGCCGATCAATTAGCCAACGATATCTACATTCATACGCGTAACTTTCCAAAAGAAGAATTGTATGGTCTGACGTCTCAAATGCGAAGAGCAGGTTTATCCGTTCCAACGAATATTGTCGAGGGTTACGCGCGAAAAAGCAGGAATGAGTTAAAGCAATTTTTGAATATTTCATTGGGATCGTTGGCTGAAACGGAATATCTTTTAAAATTCGCATGTGATTTGAAATTTTTAAGCCAGGCAGATTACGATTCGCTGGAGAAAACCCGTCAAGAAGTCGGGAATCTGTTGTGGCGTTTTATTCAAAGCATCAACCTTACTGGGGTCCTGGGACACCGGGGCGTTGGGGAACATTAAATATGTCTTCTTCGCACGATTATCAAAAAACACTCAATCTTCCCAAAACCGATTTCTCGATGAAGGCAGGGTTGGCTCAAAAAGAGCCGGTCATGTTAAGCGATTGGGCGAAGGATGAGATTTATAAAAAAATCCGCCAGAAATCGCACGGCCGCAAATCGTTTATCTTGCACGACGGGCCGCCGTATGCCAACGGCAATATCCACATCGGGCATGCGCTTAATAAAATCCTCAAAGACATCATCGTCCGCTACAAAACCATGAAGGGTTTTGACAGCCTTTATGTGCCGGGCTGGGATTGTCACGGACTTCCCATCGAACATCAATTGCTCAAAGATCTCAAGACCACCAAAGCCGAAGTCGAGTGTGTGTCATTTCGCAAAAAAGCTCACGATTACGCCATGAAGTATGTGGACATCCAGCGGGAAGAATTTAAACGCTTAGGGATTTTTGCCGAATGGGAGAATCCGTATCTGACCTTGGCGCCGGAATATGAATATTGGATTTTAAAATCCTTGGCCGAGCTTAACAAAAAAGGTTACGTCTATCGTCGTTTGAAACCAGTCAACTGGTGTTTCAGCTGCGAGACCGCACTCGCCGAGGCGGAGGTTGAATATGAAAACCACACCTCACCGACGGTCTATGTGAAATTTCCCGTGAACAATCCGGAAGTTTTGGGTTTGCCCAAGGGAAAAAAGGTTTCGCTTTTGGTTTGGACCACCACACCATGGACGCTGTTGGCGAACGTCGCGGTTGCCCTTAACGCGCAATTTAAATATGTGGTTATTGATGCCGCAGGCGAGACGCTCATTATCGAAAAGACATTATCCGTCCCTGTTTTGGAAAAAGCCGGCGTGCAGTCTTTTAAAGTTATCAAAGAACTCGACGGTATAGAGCTGACACAGCTAGTGTATACGCATCCTTTCGCAAAAAAGAATAACTGCCCGGTTGTTGCCGTCGATTATGTCACAAAAGAAGACGGCACCGGATTAGTTCACACAGCCCCGGGCCACGGTCAGGAAGATTATCAGACCGGTGTGAAATATAAACTGGATGTCCTGATGCCGGTGAACGGCAGGGGAGTTTTTACGGAAGATGGAAGTCCTTTTACCGGCGAACATGTGTTTAAAGCCAATCCTTTGATCGTCGAAGATTTAAAAAAGCGCGGGCTGCTTTTTATTCATCAGGACATCACGCATTCCTATCCGCATTGCTGGCGCTGCAAGAAGCCCATTATTTTTCGCGCGACGGAACAGTGGTTTATGTCGATTGACCATCAGGGCTTGCGCAAGAAATTAAAAGAAGCTATTGCGACACAGGTCAAATGGATTCCTGCCGCCGGAGAAGAACGGATTGCCGCGATGGTTTCCACCCGTCCGGATTGGTGCCTGTCCCGTCAACGATATTGGGGTGTTCCGATTCCTGCGATCGTCTGCCGCGGCTGCAAAGACCAGCAGAAATTGTTAACGCCCGTTATTGAACATCTGGCCGATTTGGTCAAACAGCACGGCAGTGATGTCTGGTTTGAGAAAGACATTAAAGAACTTTTACCGTACGGATTTTCCTGTCCGGATTGCGGGGGCAAAGATTTTCAGAAAGCCAATGATATTCTCGACGTGTGGTTTGATTCCGGCGTCAGCCATCAGGCGGTGTTTCGGACTCTTATCGACCGCGATCTTCCAGCGGATTTGTATCTTGAAGGATCTGACCAGCACCGCGGGTGGTTTCAGTCTTCCTTAATTCCCTCAATCGCTATCAACGGTAAACCGCCTTACCGGCAGGTTTTAACCCACGGGTTCGTGGTCGACGGCGAAGGGCGCAAGATGTCGAAATCGCTCGGGAACGTAGTCAAGCCTCAGGAGATTATCCAAAATTTCGGGGCAGATATCCTGCGCCTGTGGGTGGCCTCAAGCAGTTATAACGATGATGTGAGGATTTCCAAGGAGATTGTCGACCGGCTGGTGGATGGTTACCGTAAAATTAGAAACACGGTCCGGTATCTGTTAGGCAATCTGGATGGGTTTAATCCGGACGCGCACATGGTTCCTTACAGCAAATTGACCGATTTGGACCGCTGGGCCTTAAACGCCCTGGCCAAAATGATGGAGTCTGTCAATAGCGGTTATGAACAGTATGATTTTGTCGGGGTTTACAAAACGGTTCACGGCTTTTGTAACGAGGATCTCTCCAG
>JAHFGF010000162.1 GCA_023247595.1 Candidatus Omnitrophota bacterium | reverse complement strand
CAAAAAACATAAAGTTCCAGCGATCGTCAGCTGTATTCCTCAGAATGCCGACCGTTTTCATAAAATCGCCCAGAAAGCCGGATGCGATGCTTTCATCATGCAATCCACCGTTGCAACTGTTCGGCATGTGGCCACAGAATATAAAATATTAGATTTAGAAAAGTTTTGTAAAGGATCCAAAATTCCTATCATTATCGGTAATTGTGTCACCTATGATATGGCCTTGGAGCTGATGGAAATTGGCGCGGACGGGTTGTTAGTCGGCATTGGGCCTGGGGCAGCGTGCACGACGCGCGGTGTTTTGGGGATTGGGGTTCCGCAGGTTACGACCACCGTTGATACGTCGGCGGCGCGTGATTATTTTCATAAACGAAAAGGCAAGTATGTCCCAATTATCACCGACGGCGGAATGAGAATTGGCGGAGAAATTTGTAAGGCGTTTGCGGCCGGCGCGGATGCCGTCATGGTTGGGTCCGCGTTTGCGAAAGCAGTAGAAGCGCCGGGACACGGTTATCATTGGGGAATGGCAACATCACATGCCAACCTTCCGCGCGGCACACGCATCAAAGTCGGGACAAGCGGAACTTTAAAGGAAATATTAATGGGCCCGGCCAAGGTGGATGATGGTTCACAAAATCTTTTAGGCGCTTTAAAAACATCTATGGGATCTTTGGGCGCTAAAAATATTAATGAAATGCAGGACGTTGAAATTATTCTTGCCGGTTCTTTCCAGACGGAAGGTAAGGTTTTTCAAGTCGGTCAGCGTGTCGGTATGGGTAAATAATGCAGTAAACTTTTATCCTCACCAGATGAGGATAGCTTAAGAGCAAGGTGGATAGACAATGGTCAAAAAAGCAGCGAAAAAAAACAAGGCGAACAAACCGCTACGAAGAAGCAATGCCAATCGATTCATGAGGGCTAAGCCGCGCAAGCCGAAAGAATTAAAGCTTAAGATGCACAAAAAATCGGCGCTTTTAACCATGAAGATTAAGAAGCAAAAGACCCGCGAAACTATCCTCATTCTAGATTTCGGATCTCAATTCACACAGTTAATCGCCCGCCGTATTCGTGAATCCAAAGTTTTCTCCAGAATCGTTCCTTATAATATTTCCATGGAGGCTATTAAAGAATTCAACCCCAAGGGATTAATCCTGTCGGGCGGACCGATGAGTGTCTATGACAAAGATGCCCCGATGCCGAATAACGAAATATTTAAATTGGGACTTCCAATTTTAGGCGTTTGTTATGGCATGCAGTTGATCACGCATATCTTCGGCGGAAAAGTTGGAAAAGGTAAAGACCGTGAATACGGGCGCGCGGAACTTTTTGTGGATAGCAACCGCGATTTATTTGCTAATTTGCCGACCAACTTGACCTGCTGGATGAGCCATGGGGACGAAGTTCAAAAGGCGCCTCCGGGATTTTCAACGCTGGCCCACACGTTAAACGCTCCCATTGCCGCGTTTGGAAACCGGTCGAAACAAATTTACGGCGTTCAGTTCCATCCCGAAGTGGTTCATACTCAGCGAGGAATTAATATTCTGCAGAATTTCGTAACTCAAATCTGCGGCTGTTTGCCTCGATGGACCATGGATAAATTTATCGATGCCGCTATTCGCGACATCAATGAAAATGTCGGGAATAAAAAAGTTGTTTTGGGTTTAAGCGGCGGGGTTGATTCATCGGTCGCTGCGGTTCTGATTCAGAAAGCTATCGGCAACCGTTTGTACTGTATCTTTGTTGATAATGGATTGCTGCGTAAAAATGAAGTGGCGGCTGTTCAAAGAACTTTCAAAGGCCATTTCAATATGAATTTGACCGTGGTCGATGCGCAAAAGCGTTTCATCAAACGGCTTGAAGGCATCGAAGACCCTGAACAAAAACGAAAAATCATCGGCGATGAATTTGTAAATGTTTTTCAGGAGGCCGCAAACAAAATCAAAGGTGTGGAATTTTTAGCGCAGGGCACCTTATACCCGGATGTGATTGAATCCATTTCTCCGACGGGCGGTCCTTCGGCCGTCATCAAAAGTCATCATAACGTCGGCGGATTGCCCAAGAGCATGAAACTAAAATTGGTTGAACCGTTCCGCGAGCTTTTCAAAGATGAAGTTAGAATCATCGGAAAAGTTTTGAATGTGCCGGAATCTGTTTTAAAACGACAGCCGTTCCCAGGTCCTGGTTTAAGTATTCGTATCATCGGACCGGTTTCCGCTGAACGCTTGACTATGCTGCGCGAAGCCGATGAAATTGTTCTGGATGAAATGAAAAAAGCCAATCTTTACGCGACTGTCTGGCAGTCCTTTGCTGTTTTGCTTCCGATTAAAACAGTGGGCGTCATGGGTGATCAAAGGACTTACGAAAATGTCGTCGCCATCCGTTGCGTTAACAGTTCCGACGGGATGACCGCGGATTGGGTTCAGCTGCCTTATGAACTTTTAGGGAAAATGGCCAACCGCATCATCAATGAAGTCCAGGGCGTTAACCGGGTTGTCTACGATATCAGTTCCAAACCTCCAGCCACGATTGAGTGGGAATAATTAGTGGTCAGTGCCCAGTGACCTGTGGTCAGCATTCATTGGTTGTCTGAGCCTTGATTTGACCACTGGCCCCAGGCCGCTGAAACTATGAGTTCCTCAGAATTTATCCATCTTCACGTCCATACCCAATACAGCCTCTTAGACGGAGCCTGCCGCATCGAAGGGTTGGTCAACAAGGCAGCGGAAAACAACATGACCGCCCTTGGGATGACGGACCACGGCAATATTTTTGGCGCCATTCATTTTTATAAAGCAGCCAAGAAAGCCGGCATCAAGCCTATCATCGGTTGTGAAGCCTATATTGCCAGCGGCGCAAGAACTGACAAAAGTCCGCAATCACAAACCCACCATCTGACGTTATTAGCCCGCGATTTAGACGGATATAAGAATTTATTAAAACTTGTTTCCGCCGGATATCTGGAAGGTTTTTATTACAAGCCAAGGATTGATAAAGAAATTCTGGCGCGGCATGCCAAGGGGCTTTTGTGTTCGTCAGGCTGTTTGAAAGGGGAGGTGTCCTCGTTTCTGCTTCAGGGGCAGTATAATGCCGCGTTGAAAGCGGCAGATGAACTGGCGCATATTTTCGGGCCGGGTAATTTTTATATCGAACTCATGGATCATGAACTGATTGAACAGAAAAAAGTAAATGAGGGATTGATGAAAATTGCCCAGGAACTTAATCTTCCTGTGGTTGCGACCAACGACATTCATTACCTTGAACACGATCAGCATGTGGCCCATGACGCTTTGTTGTGCATTCAGACTCAAACAGTGTTAAGCGATCCCAAGCGGATGAAATTTGCTTCGGATCATTTTTATTTCAAAACCCCTCAGGAAATGGCTGCCCAATTTCGATGGGCTCCGCAGGCGTTAAGAAATACGCTCGAAATCGCCGAGAAGTGCAATCTAAAACTGGATTTCGATCAATATCATTTGCCCCGTTATGATCCTCCCGACGGAAAAACACAGCAAAAGTATCTCAGGGAACTTTGTGAACTAGGGTTGGTTCGGCGTTATGGACAGAGTATTCCTGAATTAAAGTCTCGTCTCGAGCATGAACTGGCGACGATTGATAAGATGGGATTTATCAGTTATTTTCTCATTGTCTGGGATTTTATTCATTACGCCAAAAATAAAGGGATTCCCGTCGGTCCCGGGCGCGGTTCCGCGGCCGGCAGTCTCGTGAGTTATCTATTAGGAATTACGGATTTGGATCCGTTGCGCTACAAACTGCTTTTCGAACGATTTTTAAATCCTGACCGTGCCGGTATGCCGGATATTGATATTGATTTCTGCTACGAGCGCCGCGGCGAGGTGATCGATTATGTGACAAGAAAGTACGGCAGTGAAAATGTCGCCCAGATTATTACGTTTGGAACGATG
>JAHFGF010000161.1 GCA_023247595.1 Candidatus Omnitrophota bacterium | reverse complement strand
AAAACCGTTTGTCACAGCGGATTTAAGAGGTTGACGTAAGGCATGAAAGTTTTTGTTCTCACAGAAGCTGGACAGCGGGTTGGATTCGGCCACCTTTCACGGTGCACTGCGGTGTATCACGCGTTTTGTAAGCGCGGGATAAAGCCTCAGATGATTATCAATGGCGATGACGGCATCACGCATTTTTTAAAAGGGATCAAGCATGAGGTTTTTAACTGGCAGGAATCTTTTCAGGAACTTTTAAGCAAGATTGCCGGCGCGGATATTGTCTTTATTGATTCTTATTTGACGGAGCAATGGATGTACGAGGAGATTGCTTCGATTGTGACGCTGGTTGCCTGCGTTGATGATTATCAAAGGATTCGTTATCCAGCGGGAGTTGTGATTAACGGATTGATTTACGCGTCGCAGATGAATTACCCGAAGACCACAGGTGTTAAATATTTGTTGGGTTCAAAGTATGCGATTTTAAGAAAGGCATTTTGGTCGGCGCCGGTTAAAAAAGTTTCAAAGCAGATCCGTCGGATATTCATCACGTTTGGAGGGAGCGATTTTCTGGATTTAGCTCCGGAAACGCTGCGAATGATTAGTCAGCAACATCCTAAATGGAAAAAATCCGTCGTGGTCAGCCGGTTTTATCCAAACATCGAACGTCTTAAAGGAATGGCAGACAAGCATACGAGGGTTGTCATTGATGCGAGCGATGTGCAGATGAAACAGATGATGCGGCAAAGCGATGTGGCGGTTTCTGCCTCCGGCCAAACATTGTCGGAATTGGCAGTGACCGGAGTTCCCGGCGTGGCTGTTTGCGTGGCGGAAAATCAGCGTCGCAATTGGAAGGCCTGGGGCGAAGAAGGTTTCTTTTGCGCCCGGCCGCAGGCTTCGGTCATAGTTCGCGCTTTGCAAGGAATGCTGTCTTGGGATGCGCGCTCTCAATTGTCCAGGCGATTGCAAAAAAGTATTTCTCCGTCGGGAGTTATGAGAATTGCGGATGAACTGATCAGCCGTTCGGTTCAAAATAAAAAAGTTAAGAAAAAAATTATTCAGAATAGAGAAACCCATGTCATCAAGCTGAAAAAAGTCCGAAAATCTGATTGCCGGGATATTTGGTTGTGGCGAAACAGTTGGCAGGCCAGATTAGCCAGTTTTCAATCGGATCCCATTTCGTTTGAGAGTCATCAAGATTGGTTCAACCGTAAAAGTACGGATAGGCAGGTAACGCTTTGGATAGCCGCCTGCGGCCAAGAGAAAATTGGTCATGTGCGTTTTGATGTCGACGGAAAAAAGGCTGCTATTAGTATTGTTTTGAATCCGCAGCATTTCGGCCAGGGGTTTGGAAGCGGGATTATTGAGATGGCCTCCACGCAGTTTTTAAAGAAGAATAAAGCCGTTGATGTCATTGCGGCGGAAATTCAAGATTATCATCAGGCTTCCATCTTAGCCTTTATGTCTGCCGGGTATACCCTGCGGGAACGGATGGTTAAAAACGGCAAGAAAGCCGGGGTGTATCAATGCCAGCGTTAAAGAAATTCAGTTTTAAAAATTTAAAACAGTGTTTCATCATCGCCGAGGTTTCGGCGAATCACGGACAAGACTTTAAAAAGGCGCTTGAGATGATCCGTGTTGCTAAAAAATGCGGCGCGGACGCGGTTAAGTTTCAAACCTACACGCCGGATACCATCACGTTAAAAAGCGATCAGTCTTGGTTTCAGATCGGTCATTCCAAATGGAAGGGCCAGACGCTGCATGAACTTTATCAAAAGGCGTACACGCCCTGGGAATGGTTCAAGGATTTGAAAAAGGAGGCGGATAAGGCCGGGATCGTTTTCTTTTCGGCTGCCTTTGATCCGACCGCGGTCGACCTTCTGGAAAGTCTGGGTGTGCCGATTCACAAGGTGGCTTCTTTTGAATTAAACGACTTACCGCTCATTGAATACATGGCCAAAACAAAAAAGCCCATCATTATGTCGACGGGAATGGCCACTGTTTCGGAAATAGAAGCTGCGGTTCGGACGGCGAGCCGCGCGGGCGCGTCTGAAATTGTGCTGCTGCGCTGTGTGAGCAGTTATCCGGCGCTGCCTAAAGATATGAATCTGCGGACAATTCCGGATTTGAAAAAACGCTTCGGCTGCGCGGTTGGTTTGTCAGATCACTCCATGGGGCCGAACGCGGCAACGGCCGCGGTCTCTTTGGGCGCTTCTGTGATTGAGAAGCATTTTATTCTGTCCAAAAAAATCAAGACACCGGACAGTTTCTTTTCCATTGACCCGTCGGAATTAAAAGATTTGGTCAGGCAAATCCGTGTGACCGAAGACATGCTGGGAAATAGTTCCTACGGCCTTTCTGCCGAGGAAAAAAATAACAGAATGTTCCGGCGGTCATTATTCGCGGTTAAAGATATCAGTAAAGGAGAAGTCTTAACGAAAGACAACGTGCGCTCAATCCGTCCTGCCAACGGACTGAGTCCAAAATATTCTAAAGATGTTCTCGGTAAGAAAGCTAAAAGCGCAATTGTTTACGGAACGCCTCTTAAGAAAAGTCTTATAGAGCGTTAAATCAACGGAAGATTACTACAGGAGGATGAGGATGATGACGATGACAAAAACCAAACCGCGAGTAGTTAAACCGGCATCGGTGTTGGACGGGCCGAATGTCTATCTGCGCAAGATTGTGTTGTTTGATGTTAACGCGAATTATCACCGTTGGATCAATGATCCGGAAGTGGTTAAGTATTTGGAGATCCGGCACACCCGAAGGTCTTTAAAAGATTTAAGGGAATATGTCGCCGGCGTGATTGAACGCAAAGAAGATGCTTTCTTTGCGATTTGCCTGAATGAAACAGGGCGTCATATCGGAAATATTAAATTGGGCCCAATCAATAAGACCCACGGCTTTGCCAATGTCGGATTTCTCATCGGTGAAAGGGAATTTTGGGGCAAAGGCATTGCGACCGAAGCGGTGGGCCTCATTTGCCGTTACGCTTTTGAAACGCTGAAATTACGCAAAGTGCTGGCGGGCTGTTATGAAAAAAACCTGGCATCCTTGCGCGTCTTTAAGAAAGCGGGTTTTAAGAAAGAAGGCGCTCAGGAAGCGCAATGGCTGTGCGACGATAAATATGTCGACGGTATTCTTTTGGCAAAAGCGAGCGCGACGAAAAGTTAGGCATGAAGGTCGCGGTTATTGATTATGGCATGGGGAATTTGCATTCGGTATCAAAGGCGCTCGAATCCGTCGGAGGGGATGTTGTGATTGCGCGAAGTCCGGCGGAATTAAGGGATGCCGGCCGCGTTGTCCTGCCTGGTGTCGGATCTTTTGCCGAGGGGATGCGTCAGCTTAAAGAACGCGGTTTTGTCGAAGCCTTGCACCGAGAAGTTGTGATTGGCAAAAAACCTTTTTTAGGAATCTGTCTGGGAATGCAGTTAGTTGCTCTATCCGGCGAGGAACACGGCCCGACCGCCGGACTTGGCTGGATTGACGGTTCGGTGGTGCGTTTGGATGTTGGAGACAGTCGTGTGAAAGTGCCCCATATGGGTTGGAATGATATTGTTTTATCCCGTGACAGCCGTTTGTTCCAGGGCATTCGAGGAGCATTAACATTTTATTTTGTGCATAGTTATCATTTTGTTCCGTCGCAGAAAGAATTTGTTGCGGCGGTTTGCGAACATGGCGTGACGTTTGCCGCTGCTGTTGAAAGGGAAAATATTCATTTGGTTCAATTTCATCCGGAGAAAAGTCAAACTGCCGGGCTTAAGGTTTTGGAAAATTTTTTAAACAGTTAACATGCTGAAAAATCGAATCATTCCAATTCTTCTTTTAAAAAATGGACGCTGCGTCAAAGGCAAACAGTTCGCTCATTTTCGCGATACCGGCGCGCCGGTGTCTGCCGCGAAAGTTTATGACGCCCAGCGTGTGGATGAACTGGTGTTCCTCGAC
>JAHFGF010000160.1 GCA_023247595.1 Candidatus Omnitrophota bacterium | reverse complement strand
GCTGTTATTACCGGCCATGGAAAAATCGACGGATTTAAATGCGGCATTGCCGTTACCGATTCACGTTTTATCATGGGATCGATGGGATCGGTTGTCGGCGAGAAAGTCACGCGGATCATTGAATACGCAACTAAACACGGTATTCCGGTCATTATTATTTCAGGTTCCGGCGGCGGCGCGCGTATGTATGAAGGGGCCATTTCCCTCATGCAGATGGCAAAAACATGTGTCGCCTTATCGCGCCACCATAATGCCGGACTGCTTTATATTTCAGTTTTGACTAATCCGACGATGGGCGGAATCATGGCATCATTCGCCGGAGTAGGGGATATCATCATGGCTGAACCTAAAGCGCTCATAGGGTTTGCCGGCCCAAGAGTTGTCGAGCAGACCATCCGTCAAAAATTGCCGGAAGGGTTTCAGAAATCCGAGTTTCTCTTGGCCCATGGCCTGATTGATATGATTGTGGATCGGCACGACATGAAAGATACCATCACGCGGATTTTTAGTTATACAGCGGTTGAAAAAAAAGGAAGTTCCTCTAAAAACGGGGATTGAATTTCAAGGTAATTAGACGTCATTTTGAAACGGCGGCAGTATTAATCGAAGGGCTTTGTGCCGGTATCACAGGCGTATGATTAAAAAATTTACAATAGTGTTTTTTTTAATAATTGTTCTGTCGCCTTCGGTCTTTGCTGAAAAAGTGGTATTAAAGTCGGGACAGATTTATGAAGGAACCATTCTTGATCGTAACGACCGCTATGTAACCCTCCAGACTGGCGGAGCTCCGGTTTACCTACCTTTAGATCAAATTGACAGTATGGATGATGGATCTTCTCCGTCGATCCAAACAATCGCCCGCGATTCACAAGCCGAGCAGGCAGTGAACGCGGTCGCTGATCAATCCGCGCAGCAACAAGTCAATCCAATAGGCTTCGCAAAATCGGCGCTGCCAACTGTGGCCGTTGAAAACGGTATTCAAGAAACTCATGTTCAAACAAATCCTGTGGTGGATAATAAACGTCATGGTTTGTTATTTGACGGAAGAAATTGGGAATTGTTTTATGTTGCGAAAGAACAAAACGACGACATCACGGTAGAGTTTAGTGTTGATGGACAAAATTCTGACAACTGGATCGATATGGTCAAGATTAATAAGGTTTCCGCTGCGATTGAAAAAGGGATGACGATTCAAACGGTCGTGGAAAATTGGATGAGCCAGGCTTCAGAGCCGCCCCATCATTTTGAAGTGATTAAGAAGAATGCGAATAGCATGATTTTTAAATGGCACAATAAAAATGTTATAGAATTTGATGAGATTGATCGTTTGGTTGTATCCGATAAGGCTGTATATCTATTGATGTATCTGGTCAGGCCTTCGCTTGATGCGGGTAATCAAGAAAAGTGGGCAAATATTTTTGATAAGATTGACGTTGAGTCCAAAGATTTGCAAGAAATCTTTGAGCAGAGTTCAGATCGAGGGCGATCGCTTCTAGAGGTCTCTCCAAAAGAGATCCGCCATGAAAATGGTGGGTCGGCAAGCGCGGGCAAATACCCATACGTAAACAGAAACATAAATGATCGAGCGGTCTTTCGAGATTTACAGTTATTGATAAATTCTTCGTGGCTGTTTCCTTTTATTATTGCTGGTTTTCTTGCATTATGGGGAGGTTTATTTAAAAAGAAAAAATTAAATGGCATGCCTGTGCAGGAAGTCGCTTTCAGAGATAATAAAAATCGCATGCCAGAACCCAAGAGATTTGTTTCTTTATTGTTTATGATAGGAACAATTCTTAATTCGGTGGTGATTATGGCATATGGAGTTCAGTCATTAGGAGAGGAAAGCCTGGGGGTATTTATTTTAAATTGGGAGATGTGGAAAAACATCGCAATAATTTATGGTTTTATTTTTGCGGTTGGATGCTTGATGTACGGAATACCTAAGCGATTGAAATAAATATTTATGTAAGCTGTTCGTTTTATGATAAATGTTTCTGTTTTTTATTTGTTTTTGAGAGACATTATTGTTGCTTGAATTGCCCGCCTCTCTTAACGAGTAAATAATTTTTTTAATTTCAATTCAGAATAAATTGGTTGCGCAGTCAGGTGCTTTTCTATAGAATATGGCTTCACTGAAAACGGAATAAATTCTGATAACGATAAATATCAGTTAACAACACTCGAGCGGTTATGGCCCAAATCATATTAAAAAATGTCAGCAAGTTTTATAAAGGCGGATCGAAGGCTGTTGATTCAGTTAGTCTGGAAATTAAGGACCGGGAATTCTTAGTTTTAGTCGGCCCTTCAGGTTGCGGCAAATCAACAACCCTGCGCATGATTGCTGGTCTCGAAGAGATTTCCGAGGGGCAAATCATGATTGGGGACCGCGTTGTTAACGATGTTCCTGCCAAAGACCGCAACATTGCCATGGTTTTTCAAAATTACGCGCTGTATCCGCACATGTCTGTTTTTGAGAATATGGCGTTCGGACTGAAATTACGCAAGTATCCCAAAGATGAAATTGAAAAACGCGTCAAAGAAGCCGCTGAAATTTTAAAAATCGACCAATATATGGAACGCCGGCCTCGAGAGCTTTCCGGCGGTGAACGGCAAAGAGTGGCGCTTGGCCGCGCGATTGTGCGTAAACCCCAGGTTTTCCTGTTCGACGAGCCTTTAAGCAATCTCGATGCCAAGATGCGCGATCAGATGCGCAATGAAATCTATAAACTGCGCATGCGCCTGCAGACCACGTTTATCTACGTGACCCATGACCAAAAAGAAGCGATGACTATGGGAGACCGTGTGGTTGTCATGCATAAAGGAAAAGTTCAGCAGTGCGCTGATCCGATGGATATGTATAATCAGCCGGTCAACAAGTTTGTCGCCGGTTTTATCGGTTCCCCGCCAATCAATTTAATGCAGGGCCGTATTGTTAAGAAAGATAAGAAGTATTATTTTGATGAAGGCAGTTTTAAGATAAAACTTGTGGAAGAGATGTACAGTCCCATGTCGGCTTATGAAGGCAAAGAGGTCGTCTTCGGCATTCGTTCGGAAGACATTTATGATAAACTTTTTGCTTCAGAAGCGTCTCCCGATAATACGGTCAGAGCGACATGTGAAGTGGTGGAACCTCTGGGTTCCGAAGTCTACCTTTATTTAAACTCAGGTAAACACAATTTCATCGCTCGCGTCGGCGCGCATGACCGCCCTGAAGTCAATCGAGACATGGATCTTGTGTTCGATATGAGCAAGGTGCACTTCTTTGACCAACAAACCGAAGCAACAATCGTTTAAGAATTATTTCCTCGTATTCTCCAGTTTCTCCATCCTGCTTGTAGGATTGTTTGTCTACGCCACCAGTTATCAGAGTAAATTTTTTGTTTTCTTAGGATTCGCGCTTTTATTGAATATTGTCTTTCTTTCGTTTTTTCACCGCCGGTTGGTCCAAAAACAATCGCAGATCAATATTCAAAAAGAAGAGTATTTTGAAAAAGCCAACATTCTGAAGGCCGAGATTGATAAAGAATGGAAGGCGATTGAATCTTTCCGACGGAAGATCGTCAGTTATTCCCAACTTAAAGAGTTAACCGAAAAGCTGAGCCTATCGTTGACCTTGTCCGAAACGTCACAGACATTGTCCCGTGAGGTGAGCCATTTCTTTGGACACAAAGACACTACGGTCATTCTTTATTTATTTCATTCCAAAACGGGTGAGCTTGGAATTTCCTCGTCGCAAAAAGGGCAGATGCACGTCAATATCAAATCGAAGAACGGGGATATTTTCGATCAGCATGTGGTTAAGACGCTTCATCCGCTGTTGATTGAAGATACCAAGAAAGATTTTCGTTTCGACATTGAGCGCAATCTACTGGAAGACTCCAGAACGATTCGTTCGTTGATTAGTGGTCCTTTGTTAATCGGGCAGAAAGCGTTGGGAATTCTGCGCGTGGACA
>JAHFGF010000159.1 GCA_023247595.1 Candidatus Omnitrophota bacterium | reverse complement strand
TCATAACACGTCAGTGGATCGTCTTTAAATTTAAAAGCCTGTTCACACGTTTCATCTTGAGGCTTACAATGCCCGCCGCA
Source organism: Candidatus Omnitrophota bacterium (assembly GCA_023247595.1). The sequence goes on along the minus strand of JAHFGF010000159.1, from coordinate 3,880 downwards.
GCTGCCGTCAGAATACAATCCTTGAGTATCTTCGCACTTTGGTTTTGCTTTGCAATAATGACAACCATCATTGGTTGTCACACAATCCTGGTTCGACTGACAAGACGTTTGCGCGCAAGCTCCGGGGACAGCGCCGTCGTCCGCGCATTGCTTCTCTATAATACATTTAGCGCACCATAATTCGTTGGGGAGAGCGACAACCTGTTCCATCCTGCACGCTAATCCAGCCTGATAACAAAACGCGCAATGCGGATAAGCTTTGTATTGCTGGCATTCTCTGGGATCAACATCCGTAGGAAAACAGTTGGCGCATTGGATTGTTTTCCCTGAGGTTAATTTAAGTGGTTCCAAAACACATTCGTCCCCAGCGCTGCACGGAAAAGGAGAACAACTGTCAAACAATGAGGCGTCTTTACAACTCTTGATCTCCTGCGTTTGGCCAGGCATCGAACAATAATAACAATCCGGATCATCTTTTGTCTTTGTCATGCCAACGCATTGCCCGCCCTTGGATTTGCATTCCGCCTCGCATCTTAATAAATACATCCCCGGCGGCTGGCATGGGTCTTTGACGCATCGGCAGCATTCCAATTGTTTTTTTGCTCCCAAAAATTCCGTAAATTTGATCTGATCCGAACTACAATTACATTCTGGGGTATTCCATCCAAAATCTTCGCATTTTTCTTGCGGCGGAGGCGGTGGCGGGACTGGTTTATTTACGCATTGAAAACATTGTTCATTATTTTTGGTAATAGCTCCCCAAACTGGCACGCAATCTTGATCCGCTTGACAAACATTGCATTGAATCTTGCTTAAAAATCCGATATCAGCGCAGGATTGAAACGGCGGAGGTTGTTTTTTACACTCAAAACATTGAACGCCGTCGGCAGGATTTATGCCGACAAAAACGCAGGCCTCTCCTTTTTTGTTGCACATGGCCTGACACCCAGCTAAAGGACTTGAATTCGGCCATTTGTCTTTACACGTATCAGGCCGGTCAATGCAATCATAACATTGTTGGCCGCTGGGAGTTTTAGGCAAAGGTATCGCGCCCGGACCAAACCCCAAAGGATTTTTAACGGGGATCGCGCTCACGCAAACCTTCTTCGGATTCATTTCACAAATCATGCAATCCGGGAATTTCGGCATCAAACCTAAATCATAACAGTTCGCGGCAGCGGCGCAGGTATAGCAATCCAGGTCTTCTGAAAGTCCGGGATTATTTTGAGCTTTATACGATTGCGTGGATTTGCAACCTTTACCGCCGGCGCAGACAGCCGAACAACTTTCCTTGGACATGGTACCCAAAAGATGGTCTTTGCAGAATTGATCTTTTGCTTTAATTTCATTTAAGGATGGGTCAGCGTGGGCTGAATTAAAAGAAAGGATAAAACCTAAAACTATTATATTGAGGTATGCTCGTGGGCGCATATTTTTTGTTGATGACAATCCGCGGCTTTTTGGTTTAGGGATAAACTACACTAAAACCCCTGACACGTCAATTAAAAATCTCACCAACCGCCGTGAAAAATCATACAACCAAAAAATATTTAACAACAATGCCTTGACTACAAATGTACATTAATGTACATTTATAGCGTTCATCCAAAACTTTTAAAAGGAGCGCTTATGGTTGCCATTTCATTTACACAATTACGTCAAAATGCCAAAACCTATTTTGATGCTGTTGAAAAAGGCGAGATTGTCCGTGTATTGCGCCATGGTAAAATCATCGCAGAAATCATCCCCGCGCATACAAAAAAGACGTCCAAGAAGAAAACCAGCCCGCCGTTAATCATCCCCGGAGCCTCTTTAAGTCAAGCTATCTTAAAAGAACGCAAACAATCCAATTTCTAATTATGCGAATATTCCTTGATTCATCTGCCCTGGCCAAAAAATATATTCAGGAAAAAGGTAGCGAAAAAATTCAAAGCCTCTTAGCAGATCCTCTCAAACATTCTATTTATGTGAGCGTAATCTGCCTGCCGGAAATTTTTTCTGCTTTAAATCGAATCAAAAGGGAACAATTCATCCAGCCGCATCAATATTCTCAAATCAAAGAAAATATTCTTAACGACTTTAAACAATTCAGCATATGTAATCTCACTCCTATCATATTCTCAAAAACTATTGTCTTACTTGAACAGCATTCTCTTCGCACGATTGACGCCATTCATCTGGCCTGCGCCTTAGAAATCAAACCTGATATTTTTGTGTCTGCTGATTTAAAACAAATAACAGCGGCAAAAAAATCGAAAATCAAAATCTTGCGTGTTTAATGAGGGCTTAATTAATTCAGCGCGCTTAAACTTTCTTCCATGCGGTTGATGGTGGGTGAGGCTTGAATGGGATTTTTGGGAATAGCCGGAAATGGTTTCTCATCTGTCATGCCCAGAAGATACGGCAGATTTGTCGTCGGCACAATATTAATGATCACCGGATAAAAACCTTCTATCTGAATATTCTCAAAAGATTTGGGATCAAAAGGAATGCCTAAATCAGCCGACGCCCCTTTTATTTTAAGGTCAATACGATTGGGATTTAAATCGATACCCCCCGGACTTTTAGTCTCCTCGCCTAAACGCTTTGCGCTATCCGCTTTACTCCATTTTTCAGCCGCCATCGTCCGCCTCACCGAAGTTCCTTGAACTTCGGTGGGCGAGACCTCGCCCGACAAAGATCCATGATCTTTGTCAAGGAGGGCCGCGTCGGATTTAGTCGATCCCGTGCTTGGCTTTGCGGCCCCATCTTTATCTTTTTTCCTTATATTGACCCCTGCCTGCGGATTTTGATCATAGAACTTAGCGGACATTTGAATAATTGCATTAATAACTGGATTCTGTGACATTATCTTTATTATTTCATAGACGGGCTTATCGTTAAAATTCTCCATTGTCCAAACATTTTCAAAAAACGGAATAAGAACAGATTCATGGCCGTGCTGATTAATGATTTTTTGCAGAGTTTCTTTTTGAGTGCGCGCATCCGACAATAGAGCGTCCAGATAACCCGAAGTCACCAGCACCCCAGGAGTGACTTTTAAATTAATAATTTTTAACATCTTTAAATAGGCCTCGACACTTAATCCAGCTGAAGACACACTGTAAACGGATTGATACACAATTCGAAAATCGTTGATAGCTCTTAAAATAAACTCATTTTTTGACATATCTTCGATAGCTTTGGCGTCTGTAAAATCATAAGCCCGCAGAATCTTTTTATCGCCTTGAGATAATGTGAATTGAAAAAGGTTCGGGTTGGTATGAATGATCCCAAATTGATGAAGGCGCCTGAGATATTGACCGACTCTTGATGAACTTTGCGAGCTCAGTGAAAAAATAGCATTTAAGTCGAGGTCCTCTATGCTAAGAGATCTTCCTAATGTTTTCTTGTATAGCTCGTTAATTTCTGTTCCAACACGCTTGCTGTTTATTTCTTCAATAGCAGTCACAATAAAGCCGACAGACTTGCCTTCGAAAGTTTTGCCGACCAATTGCCCAACCCCAAGGGGGTAACCCGTAGGCAGATCTTTTTCGAACACTTTTTTCATCATGTTATATTCGACAAGGACTTCATCGTCTAAAAATAACGTTCCCGCCGCAGCAGGTTTATTTGGCTGAATGTAAGATCTCAACTGACCACGAGAGTCACGTCTAATGTCCCACTGATAAGGCGGCTGACTCAGCGTTGCATCTTCTTCATGTTCTATCCCCTCATAAGGTCTCATTTGAGGGATTCCTCCGCGAAAAGTAACGCCTTTGATTCGAACTCCTTTAAAAGTACGCCCTCGCCTTGAGAATTGGAAATCTTCAGGTAAGGCTAATTCAAACGTGCGTCCTCCTGCACGATTCACACCTTCAAGACTCTCATGGCTGGCAAT
>JAHFGF010000158.1 GCA_023247595.1 Candidatus Omnitrophota bacterium | reverse complement strand
ACCAAAGAGGTAGTGGAGAATTTTGGTAAAAAGCTTAAGTAAAGTTAGTTTTTCAGGTCTTAATGGAGAAGTATGCCTGTTACTTGTGAAGAAAAACTTGATGCGGTGTCTTTCGAGGATTTCATTAAGAAATCAAACCCTTTTAATGGGGGTACAAATGAAATTAACCCAGATTTTGCAATAGCCTCTTCGCATAGCGAGACAATTCTGCTATAACTTTTTTATTGATTGAGGTTAAGGGACAATGTTCGGTCAAGAATGGAGGCACAAAAAGATGCAGGAGATAACGCGCAATATGGAGTGGGAATTTACGGAAAAGAAAGTGACCCCATGGGGCGGAATGCGGATGTTCAAGCAATTCCTGGATCAGAGCGGAATCAGAGAACAGTTGCGAGTTGTGGGGTTACCGCAACCAATGTCCAACTGCGGCTATGATCCTGTAGAGATGATGGAAAGTTTTTGGGTAACAGTTTGGCTTGGTGGCGTAAGATTTTCACATACGGCAATTGTACGTTTTGATGATGCGTTAAAAGATATTTTTGGATGGGCGCGCGTGCCATGTGTCAGTACCTACACACGATTCTTTAAGAAGTTTAAACGAGAAGAGGTAGATAATGCTTTTGGTAATATCAATCGGTGGTTCTTTGCGCAGATGCCAGCGAGGAATTTTACCGTTGATTTAGATTCATCGGTTATGACACGCTATGGTCAGCAAGAAGGCAGTGTTGTTGGGTATAATCCACAAAAACGCGGACGACGAAGCCACCATCCGATTATGGCATTTATTGCGGATATACGTATGGTCGCGCATAGTTGGTTACGGCCGGGTAATACAAGCAGTGCCAATGGTGTAAAGACATTCTTATCAGAGACTCTTGCCATTCTAGGCAAACATCGTATTGGTCTTCTGCGCGCAGATGCCGGATTCTTCGACGGAGGATTCTTGGACTGCTTAGAATCCAAAGAGATTTCTTATATTGTGGCGGTCAAGATGAACCGTATTCTCAAAGAGAAGATTGTTTCTCCTGGCCGTTGGCTTAAATTGGATAATGGCATTGATGTCGCGGAATTTGAATATCAAGCGCAATGCTGGCAGAAGCCGCGGCGTATGGTGGTTGTTAGACAATTGGTTAAAGAACGACCGCAGGCAGGCGGTAAATATTTGTTTGATATGCATGATTATCGTTATCAGGCATGGAGCACGAATTTGACATTGCCTGCGGCTGAGGTTTGGCGTTTATATCGCGGACGCGCGGATGCGGAGAATCGCATTGAGGAATTAAAGTATGATTTTGGTTTGGATGGATTCTGTTTAGACCAATTTTACGCGACAGAAGCGGCGTTTAGGTCAGTAATGGTGGCGTATAACATGATCAGTTTATTTAGACAGGCCGTATTGGGCGTTAAAATACAACCACGATTAGCGACGATACGATTCCAATGCTTTGCAATAGGAAGTTGGATTGGCAAAAAATACCGTAGGAATGTCTTAAAGGTCTCACTGAGTCACAAACGTAGGCCATGGTTTGAAGGATTGTTCACAAAAATTGAAGAATTTTCGTGGGATTTACCGGTTCAAACGTAATCCTATTGCAAAATCCGAGTTAAAAGGGATTGTCTGTACAATGAATTTGATCCCCTACAATCCTGTTTCTGAATTCGATCATAAGACTCCATCGCGTGAAGAAATGTACCGCTTCAGAGATCAGCTGGACGAAGCGGGTATCCACGCGACCATTCGAACCCCGAGAGGAAGAGATGTTTCTGCCGCTTGCGGACAGCTGCGGCATGAACACAAAGCAACAGGATAAACCGTTTCCATCGTCTAGATTCGCGGTTCGGTTTGATTGACAAATAAAGAAGCCGATGATATATTGGCTTTCTTTAAAAGATAAAGGAATATTGTAGTAGAGGGTTTTAAACCCTCCACTACGGAATTAATATTTGGGCCTGTAGCTCAGCTGGGAGAGCGCTTGCATGGCATGCAAGAGGTCAGGAGTTCAATCCTCCTCAGGTCCACCATAAACTTACGTAGGGTAAGGTTTCTCTCTACAGAATTGTGTTTGCGCTGGAGTGGCCTGCCGGAGGCAGGCGCGCTGGTCTCACGCAGTGAGCGAAGCGAACGGAGTCCCGAGCCTGAAAGGCGAGGGGAAAACCAACTTAGGGAGTTCCCCCGAAAAAATCTGCCGAAGTGGCGGAATGGTATACGCGCTGGTCTCAAAAACCAGTGTCTTAACGGGCGTGTGGGTTCGACTCCCACCTTCGGCATATTTTTTCGGGGACTGCATCCTGAACCTGACGGTTCAGGATTTGCAATTCTCTCCTTCAATACTAATCTCACATGTTTAATCCTTCTGCAAATCGTTGTGCAAAAGCGTTCCTACCTTTCGCTATTTTCATATTCGCTTTTCTGACACGGTTTTGTTATATCAGCCTTGGTCCTTACCATCTTGATTGTTTGACCCTTGCCATCAAATCCACGGAAACACTTCAAACGCATCAACTCCAATATCTTTTTGGTTCTGGTTATCCATTGGTCGTTATTTTGGGAAGCTTGTTTGTTTTTATTTTTCAAATCTTCGGCGGGAATGACCCTGTCATCGCTGTTAATTTTATGAGCGTTGTTTTTGGCGCGCTTGGCGCCTGGATGTTTTTTTTATTGATCCGCAAAATCGATTCTGAAATGACGGCTTTGGTCGGGGCATTATTGTTTTGTGTCTCTCCGATTTTGTGGGGCACGTCTGTTTTCGGGATGAGCCATAGTCCGAGTTTGTTTTTTCTTTTGACGAGCCTGTACTTTCTGTTTTCATTTCTGGAAACATCCGAGAGAAAAATGCTTTTTATCGCGGCCATTGCCATGGGATTGATGGGTTCTTCTCGATTGCACGACATGATTGTCATGATTGTCCCTGTTAGTTATCTGGTACTTTCAAATGATGACGGACGATGCAGTATAAAAACATGTCGGGAGCGATTTGGAGTGTGGGTACAGTTCCTTTTGATTGCTTCGGTCGTTGTTGTCTTATTTCATATGCCTTATTTTATGAATCACGTGCAGGAAAATTATAAACATCAGTGGAGTGACTACTGGTATTTGGGGTTATCGTCAAACTTCCGGGGATTATGGAGTGAGTATTTAACATTGAGTTTGTCTTTTTTAAAAGATAATTATACTTTGATGGGTTTAATTTTCGTATTAGGCGGTTTTGTTATCATGATGCGTGAAAAGAGAAGGCTGGCGGTCTTTCTTTCGCTTTGGTTTTTAGTTTTCTTTTTCTTTTTTGGTAACTTATCAACTGTTGTTCCTCGTTTTTTTGTCGTTATGATTCCGTCGTTAATCGTTTTCCAGGCATATGCGTTGGTTTTTATGTTTGACCGCGGGCAACAGATGCGCTGGTGGGCGATGGGTATTTTGATTGTTCTTATGGTTATGCAGGCCAGTGTGATTTTGCCCGGGATCATGTACCGGCATGAACAATCGGCGATTAAAGAATTTTCCACTTGGGTGGGGCAGGTGACGGAAGGACATGCCAGAGTCATTGCCGGCGACGAGAATCCTTTTATTTCGTATTATGGCCGACGATCTTCGATGACAAGACCGAGCTGTGCCGTAACCTGTTCACAAGAAGAGCTTGAAGTATTCCGCGGCCAGGTGGACGGATGGTTAAAGTCGGCAACGCCGGTTTATATGACCAATACGGCTTTGCTCGCGGATAATCCGAATGGGGAATTTAAGGATTTTATGGAAAAGCATTATCAATTGGACTTTGTTGGTGAACATTTTATGGAAGACTGGCGTCAGGATGGTTTTCATTTTCGAGTCGGATATGAAAAATTATTCCGGATAGTCGTTAAGGAAAAATAGGGAAGCAGCGCGCGTCTTCTATTAAATAACATCAGTTCGACATAACGCGCTTTAAGCGGGAGAGATTCCGTTTAAGCCATAAAGGCGACTTGATCCTTAGTTCATTTCTTTAAAGAATCATTAGAATAATGAACTAGCGGATCGTGGAGCC
>JAHFGF010000024.1 GCA_023247595.1 Candidatus Omnitrophota bacterium | reverse complement strand
GTAACAATTGATCTTGAAGCTCTTTTTGTCGCACTATGAGTTACAATTCGCGTTCTAAAATACTGCCCGAAAAAATTATTGACAAAAGAAGTTATTTTGCGATAATTAAACACTTTGTTTTTGCCCCACCATTGATGGCTATTTCAGAAATGCCTAAATGAATTTTTTCTAAAACCAAAGCTTGGTTTTAGGGGTCGATTTTTGTTTAAACAAAGGTCGACACAAAATTCATTAGTCATGAGAAACAGTATCACTAGGTTTGGGGAAATCTAAAAAACAAAGAATTTTTTTAAAGAAAAAGAGGAAAAATTTAAAATGAGTGACAATCGTGCGATCATGGATGAGTTGTATGCCAGTACCCTTAAGGATATTAAGGAAGGCGAAATTGTTAAAGGCAACATTGTTGCCGTAACAAACAAGGAAGTTGTTGTTGATATTGGATTTAAATCCGAAGGTTTTGTGGCTATTGAAGAATTCAGAAGCCGTGATGAGGTTTCCGTCGGCCAGCAAATTGATGTGTTGATTGAAATTATTGAAGATGATAATGGTCGTCTCGTACTTTCATACGGGAAAGCGGAAAAGCTCAAAGGCTGGCAGAAAATTTCCGACGAAATTAATGAAGGCGATCTGGTTGAAGGCAAAATTGTCCGTGTTGTCAAAGGCGGATATATTGTCGATGTCTACGGTGTTGAAGCATTCCTACCGATGTCCCTTTCAGCCTTCAAAGGGCTTTCCAATCATGAAATTATGGCGCATAAATACCGTTTTTTAGTCGCCAAGATGAATAAACAAAGACGTAATCTTATTCTTTCTCGACGGGAAATGGTTCAGAAAGAACGCGAAGAAGTGCGTGAAAAACTTTGGGGTCAATTAACCAAAGGCGAACGCCGAAAAGGTGCTGTTAAGGGTATTACGGATTTTGGCGCGTTCGTTGATTTAGGCGGTGTTGACGGTTTATTGCACATCACCGATATGAGCTGGTCGCGCATTAACCATCCTTCCGAAATTGTTTCCATCGGCGATAAAATTGAAGTCATGATCCTTGATTTTGACAAAGAAAATTCCAAAGTTTCTTTAGGATTGAAGCAAATTGTCTCCAATCCTTGGGAAGCTGTTTATGATAAGTTTCCGACAGGAAGCAAAATCAAAGGCAAGGTCGTCAATATCATGCCTTATGGCGTTTTTGTTGAAATTGATAAGGGCATTGAAGGTTTGTTGCACTCATCTGAAATTACTTGGCAGAAAAAATTGGTTAATCCCCAAGAAATGTTCAAAATGGGTGACGAAATTGAAGTGCAGATTATCAACGTCGATAAAGATAACAAAAGAATTTCGCTTTCCATGAAACAGTTGGGCGATAATCCTTGGAAGTCTGCGGCGGAGAAGTTTCCAGTCGGAGCCAAAGTCAAAGGTGTTGTTCGTGGGTTCACAGATTACGGCGCCTTTGTTGAGTTGGAAGCTGGGCTTGAAGGCATGATTCATGTCTCTGACATGTCGTGGACCAAGAAAGTCAATCATCCGCAGGAAGTTGTTCAAAAAGGACAGGAAGTTCAGGTTGTGGTTATTGCTGTCGATGGAGACAATCGTAAGATCACCCTCGGATTAAAGCAACTGATGGATAATCCTTGGCCGGATTTGGCCGAACGTTATCCCGTCGGAACCGAAGTTGATGCGGAAGTTGTGATGAATTCTAATTTCGGAGTTTTTGTAAAGCTTGAGCAAGACGTTGAAGCCCTTGTGTATTCTTCTGAGATCGATAAACAGCAGGCTGCTGCGTTAAAGCCGGCTGATCGATTAAAAGTAAGAGTCATCAAGGTCGATGTCGAACAAATGAAAATCGGTGTAAGTGCCCGGTTATAAATAATATGCGCGTGAGCGAGATTATTGAAAAAATCACTCGAGGAACAGTTGAGGTTATTAATCCCGAGGGATTGGAAGCTAAGCTCACCGCCAGTGTTAAAAATAAAAAGCCATTAATCATCAAGGCTGGTTTTGACCCAACAGCCCCGGATATTCATCTCGGTCATACCGTTTTACTTAATAAGCTTAAATTGTTTCAGGATTTAGGCCATCGTGTGTTTTTTCTCATTGGTGATTTTACTGCCCAGGTTGGAGATCCTACCGGTAAAGATCAGCTTCGTCGTAAGATGACTCTAAAAGAGATTGAGGCTAACGCTCAAACTTACAAAAAGCAAGTTTTTAAAATTTTGGATCCAAAAAAAATAGAAGTTGTTTTTAACAGTCACTGGCTGTCGAAATTATCGCCTCAGGATATTTTAGAATTAACAGCCCTTTCCACCGTTGCACAAATGTTGGCGCGTGCAGATTTCAAAAAACGTTTTGAATCAGGAAAAGAAATCAGTCTGCTGGAATTTATTTATCCGTTGCTGCAGGGTTTTGACTCCGTGCATTTAAAAGCTGATATTGAGTTGGGCGGTTCCGATCAAAAGTTTAATCTTTTGATGGGAAGACAGTTGCAACAAGCATATGGTTTAGCTCCGCAAGTTGTCATCATGACGCCATTGCTCGAGGGGACGGACGGCATTCAGAAGATGTCCAAGTCTCTTGGAAATTATATCGGCATCAACGAAAATCCAGATGAAATTTTTGGAAAAATTATGTCCATTTCCGATGATTTGATGTTCAAGTATTTTGAACTTTTAACAGATGAAAATCTTGTTGAAGTAAAAAAAGAACATCCGAAAAAAGCCAAATTAAATTTAGCTGAAACGATAGCGGCGCGGTTTTATTCTCAGGATGTTGCGCGAAAGGCTCGCGAAGAATTTGAATCGGTATTCAGTCAACATCACCTTCCGGAAGATATTTCAGAGTATAAACTTCAAGAAAATCAGGATGTTCTAGTAATTTTAATAAACGCTAAATTAGCGCCGTCCAAAAACGAAGCAAGGCGCTTAGTTCAGCAGAAAGCCGTCAGTCTCGACGGAAAAGTCCTTGAAAATGAACATACCAGTATGAAAAAGGGGGTGTTAAAAGTCGGTAAAAGGCGATTTTTAAGGCTTGTATAGGGTTAAGACTGGAACTTAAATTGTTATATTTCTTTTTGTTACAAAATAAAACTTGACAAATATATTACGCATACATATACTTTGTTTTTATATTTTATGCCCCTGTAGCTCAGCCGGTAGAGCACGTCCTTGGTAAGGACGAGGCCACCGGTTCGATTCCGGTCGGGGGCTTTAACCTTCAGCTACAAAGAAGATTTGAAATGCGCGAAATTATCCATTTTCAATGCACGGTTTGTAACCGAATTAATTACAACAGCACCAAAGATAAAAAAAAGAAACCCGAACGTATTGAGTTAAACAAATATTGTAGGTTTTGTCGCAAGCGTACTCCTCACAAAGAAACTAAGAAGTAATTTTTAAAATAAGGTTTTCGCTAAAAGAGTTAGGGCTTTTTTAGCGCAGGAGATAGCGATAGGCCAGTAGCTCCAATTGGTAGAGCGACGGTCTCCAAAACCGAAGGTTGCAGGTTCGATTCCTGCCTGGCCTGCGGATCTTACGAGTGATATGGACATTCAATTAATAATAACATTAGGTATTGGTGCTGCACTTTTAGTTGTCCTTTTCATTTATTGGAAAAAAATTAGAGAATTCGTTTCCCAGGTTTTGGTGGAATTAAAAAAAGTATCGTGGCCCACCAGAAAAGAATTATTTGATTCAACCTGGATTGTTTTAATTAGTTCGATTGTCATGGCCGTATTTATCGGGAGCACAGATTTTGTTCTTTCGAAATTTTTATCAATCATAATTAGCCGATAAAAACATATGAAATGGTATGTCGTTCATACTCAAACAGGTGCAGAGGAAAGGGCTAAGGCAGGCTTAGAAAGTCGCATAGCCACAACCGCGTTAAAGCAATATATCGGAGAAATTGTTGTACCAACGGAGCAGGTTTCCGAAGTTCGGGGCGGGAAAAAGAGAATCTCAACCCGAAAATTCTTTCCAGGTTACATTATTCTTAAAATGGAAATGAATAAGGAAAGCTGGTACTTGGTCAAAACGACCCCTGGTATCACGGGATTTATTGGCCCTGGCCGACGGCCGCAACCTTTAACTGAAATTGAAGTTAATAATATTTTAAAACGTACGGTGGAAACAGAATCCAAACCGTCCCCTAAGATTGTTTTTGACATTGGGGAAGCGGTACGGATTGCCCAAGGGCCATTTGCCAATTTCAACGGATCGGTTATGGAAGTTTATCCTGACCGCGGAAAGCTAAAGGTAAGTGTCTCAATCTTTGGCCGAGCCACACTTGTTGAGTTGGAATATTGGCAGGTTGAAAAAATTTAGTGGTTGAATGATCGTTCAGATAGCTGCCTCTGCTGTTTGAATTTTCAGATAAATGACATTTAACATTATTCTTGAATAACGGAATGTTACCCCGTTATTTTTTGTGTTGAGTGTTCTGAATTAAATAAACAATTAACTTCTATATTAAGTGAGTTAGTTATGGCTAAAGAAGTTGTCGCAGTAATAAAATTATATGTTCCGGCAGGGCAGGCCAATCCTGCTCCTCCTGTTGGTCCTGCACTGGGTCAGCACGGGGTAAATATCATGGGCTTTTGTAAGCAGTTTAATGATAAAACCAAAGGCCGTGATCCGATTCCTCTGCCGGTCATCATCTCCGTCTATAAAGATAAATCGTTCGATTTCATCATCAAAACGCCTCCTTCAACTGCCTTGATTAAAAAATCAGCAAAATTAGCAAAAGCGTCGGGAACCGCCGGAAAAGAAGTCATCGGCAGCTTGACGGTCAACCAGGTCGAAGAAATTGCCAAGATGAAAATGGAAGATTTAAATACAGCTGATCTTAAACAAGCTATTACCATCATTTCCGGAACATGCCGAAGCATGGGAATCGAAATCAAGGGATAATATTATGGCTACACTGAGTAAAAGAATGAAAAAAGCAAATGAAGGGTTAAATCTAAATCCGTTATTGACCGTTCCTTTGCGTGACGCGCTTAAAAATGTTTCAAAATTTCCTAAAGTAAAGTTTGATGAAACTGTTGAATTGCACTTTCATCTGAATATCGATTTGAAGTCACCTGAACAAGCAGTCCGCGGCACGGTGGCATTGCCTCATGGCGTTGGAAAAAAAGTTCGCGTTGCTGTTTTCTGCACGGGCGATAATGTGCAGAAAGCCAAGGATGCCGGCGCTGATCATGTGGGCGGGGCTGACTTGGTGAATAAAGTTTCCGGCGGATTTATGGAGTTTGATTGTGTTGTCGCAACTCCCGATATGATGCGTGAAATCAGTAAACTCGGTAAAATTTTGGGTCCCAGAGGTCTGATGCCTAGCCCCAAAGCGGGAACCGTAACAACTGATGTTGTGCGCACAATCAATGAAGTCAAGGCCGGACGCATTGAATTTAAATCTGACAAGCAGGGTGGTATTCATGTGGGGATTGGGAAAAGATCTTTCAGCGAAGATCAATTGGTTGAAAACGCAACCCATGTCATCGACGCTGTCAATCATGCCAAACCGGTCAGCGTGAAGGGCAATCTGATAAAAACTTTGGCCGTTGCAACGACAATGGGACCAGGAATAAAGGTGACGTTATGAAGGTCGGAGAAATATTCAGAAAACAATTAGTAAGCACCATCAAAAATGGTGTGGACAAAAATCAAAACACATTCCTTGTTAGTTACAGCGGTGTTTCCTCTGCGCAGATGAATGTGTTGCGAAAAAATCTTAGTAAGAAATCCGCTAAGATGAAGGTTACAAAAAGTAAAATTGCTCGCATCGCTTTGAAGGATCAGAAATTAGAGCCAGCTTACACGAATGTGCGCGATCAAGTGGCATTTGTGCACACTGATTCTGATGCGGCTGAAGTTTCAAAAATTTTAGTCAAGTTTTCGAAAGAGTGTAAAGGATTTGCGGTACAAGGTGGCCTTTTGGAAGGCGTTTTTTTGGTTAAAGAAGATGTTAGCCGTCTTTCTGATCTGCCGTCTCGTGACGTTCTCATCGCAAAATTACTTTCTCTCATCCAATCACCAGCGACTAAGCTGGCTTACATATTAAACGCAAAAAGCCGTGATTTGTTATCAATTTTGAAACAGTATAGTGAAAAAAAGGGAGGATCCTAAGATGTCAAGTACAAAATTAGCTGATATAGCAACTACGATCAAAAGCCTGACGGTTCTCGAGGCTGCTGATTTGGTTAAAATGTTAGAAGAGGAATTGGGAATTCAGGCTGCTGCTCCGATGATGATGGCAGGCGGCGGTGCTGGCGGCGGTGCTGCAGCGGCTGCTCCGGTAGAAGAAAAAACTTCCTTCAATGTTCTGCTTAAAGAAGCTGGCGCTAACAAAATTGGCGTTATTAAGGAAGTTCGTGCTGTTACTAACTTAGGTCTTAAGGAAGCTAAAGATCTGGTTGAAGCGGCTCCAAAGGTAGTTAAGGAAGCTGTTCCCAAAGCAGAAGCTGAAGATCTTAAGAAAAAGTTAGAAGCGGCCGGCGCTAAAGTTGAACTTCAATAATATAGTATTGATTTTGTCGTGAATTGAGGTCGAATCTCCAAAGCCATAAAAAAATGGTTTTGGAGATTTAACCATAAATGTTCATCAGAATCAATTGGGGTTAATCGCCGTACAGATTCTTTAATCCTTCACACATTGATCGCAGATCAATACATCGAAAGAGAATATGGGAAAACTGAAGATCAAGAATTTTGGTAAATTCCAAGACAATTTCGAAGTCCCGCAGCTGTTAGATATCCAAACCGTTTCCTACGCAGAATTTTTACAACGTGATCTTATGCCAGACCAGCGCAAAGATGTTGGTTTGGAAGAAGTCTTTCGCGAAGTCTTTCCGCTAGAAAGCTATGATGGACAAATTCGTCTTGAGTATATAGGTTACACCCTCGGTAAAGAAAAATATTCCCGTTATGAATGCCAGCGTCGCGGTATGACCTACGCGGCACCGCTTAAGGTTAAACTTCGATTGATAACTCCTGTTGATATCAAAGAACAAGAAGTTTATTTCGGTGATTTTCCTCTTATGACGGATACTGGAACGTTTATCATCAACGGTGATGAACGTGTCGTGGTTTCGCAGATTCAGCGCCCGCCGGGAGTTTCCTTCGAAGAAGAAACCCATCCCACAGGAAAAAGCATTTACTATGGAAGAATTATCCCTTCCCGCGGGGCATGGTTTGAAATCAAATACGATCTAAACGATGTGTTGATTGCCTATGTCGACCGACGCCGTAATTTTCCGGCGTCTCAGATTCTGCGTATTATGGGTCTTTCTGATCCAGAATCCATGAAGCAGATGCTGGGAGATTATTTTGATAAACTCAAGCCCACGCTTGAAAAAGATCACACAACTTCAAAAGAAGAGGCGCTGCTTGATTTTTACCGTAAGATGCGCCCGACGGAACCGGCGACTGTTGAAGTGGCCGAAACATTATTCTTCCGGTTGTTCTCTGATCCGAAACGATATGACTTAAGCAAGGTCGGCCGGCACATTGTCAACCGTAAGTTAAACACGGATGCTCCTTTGGACAACCGTGTGTTGGATATTAGGACAGTTGTTGAAGTCATTCGTTACCTGGTCGGTTTGCGTGAAGGCCGGGGAGAAACGGATGATATCGATCACTTGGGTAACAGAAGAATCAAATCCGTCGGGGAATTGGTTCAAAATCAGGTGCGTATCGGCCTGTCCCGTTTGGAAAGATCCATCAAAGAGCGCTTGGTTGTCATGAGCAGTTTTGAAAATTTGACCATTCATCATTTAATCAATTCCCGTTTGTTTTCCAACCAGATCCAGGACTTTTTCGCGCGAAGCCAGCTTTCGCAATTTATGGATCAGGTTAATCCTTTATCAGAAATGACCCATAAACGCCGTATGTCCGCGCTGGGCCCGGGCGGTCTTTCCCGTGAACGCGCTGGTTTTGAAGTGCGCGACGTTCACCCGACGCATTACGGCCGCGTTTGTCCGATTGAAACTCCTGAAGGACCGAACATCGGTCTTATCGCTTCGTTAACAACATGCGCGCGCGTTAACGAGTTGGGTTTTATCGAAACGCCTTACCGTAAAGTTGTCGATGGAAGAATAACCAAGAAGTTTGAATATTTAACAGCGGATGTTGACCAGAACAAATACATTGCTCAGGCCAACACCCGTTTTGATAAAGACGGAACCATTACGGACAAAGACGTGTCCTGCCGTTATAAAGCGGATTTCCCGCGCGTTGCCCCTAATAAGGTAGAGCTTATGGACGTTTCTCCGAAACAGCTTGTTTCGGTGGCTGCGTCATTGATTCCGTTCTTGGAACATGACGACGCTAACCGCGCGCTGATGGGTTCAAACATGCAGCGTCAGGCGGTTCCCTTAATGGTGACTGAAGTTCCTTACGTTGGAACCGGTATGGAAGAAAAAGTGGCCAGGGATTCCGGCGTTGTTATCGTCGCTAAAGAGTCCGGGACCGTTTCCAAAGTGGATGGACGCGAAATTGTTGTTGGGAAAAATGTTTATACTTTGAAAAATTTTATGAGGTCTAACGCGAACACCTGTGTTCATCAGACGCCGCTTGTCAAGTTAGGCCAGAAAGTTGAAGCTGGCCAGATTATTGCCGACGGTATCGGCACAAGAGACGGCCGTTTGGCTTTAGGCCGAAATGCGATTGTCGCCTTTATGCCGTGGCGCGGTTATAACTTCGAAGACGCTATCCTCATTAATGAGAAGATTGTTGGAGAAGATAAATTCACATCTATCCACGTGGAGCGTTTTGAATGCGAATGCCGTGAAACGCGCTTAGGGAATGAAGAAATCACCCGCGATATTCCAAATGTCGGCGAGGAAGCCCTCAAAGATTTAATGGAAGATGGTGTGGTGCGCGTCGGAGCTGAAGTCAAGGCTGGCGATATTCTCGTCGGAAAAGTTACTCCGAAGAGCGAAAAAGAATTATCCCCCGAAGAACGTTTACTGCGCGCGATATTCGGTGAAAAAGCAGCGGATGTCCGTGATACGTCACTGACTCTGCCTCCAGGTATTGAAGGTGTCGTCGTAAATATTGAATCGTTCCAGCGCAATGAGCGCGGCCGTAAATCCAAGGAAGATAAATCCAAGGAGTCCGCCGCTGTCGTCAAAATTAAAGAATATTTTGTCCAGGAAGTTCAGTTTATTATTAATGAGAAAGACGCCAAATTAAGCAAAGTTCTGGGCATTGACAAAAAGAAAGTCAACCGCCTCACGGTGGATGACTTGGAAGAAGACAGTGAACCGCGTCAATTGCTGGAATTCTATAACGATAAAATTGCTGAATTGATGGAAGAAGAGGCCCGCGAAATTGACAGAGTCCGCCGAGGTGATGAGTTGCCTGCTGGTGTTCTCAAGCGCGTGGTCGTCTATGTTGCCACTAAACGTAAATTGCAGGTTGGTGATAAAATGGCCGGCCGGCATGGAAATAAAGGTATTGTGTCGCGTATCGTTCCTCAGGAAGATATGCCGTTTTTAGCGGATGGTCGTTCAGTTGATATTATTTTGAATCCGCTAGGTGTTCCGTCACGTATGAACGTCGGGCAGCTGCTTGAAACCCATTTGGGTTGGGCCGCTCATGCCTTAGGTTTTTACGCTGAAACACCGGTTTTCAACGGAGCAACGGAAGAAGAGATTCGTCAGCATCTTAAAGAAGCCGGTTTATCTGAAGACGGCAAGACCATTGTCTACGACGGTTTCACCGGCGAGTCATTTGCTCAAAAGGTCACCGTTGGTGCGATTTATATGCTGAAACTAAACCATCTGGTGGATGAAAAAATCCATGCCAGATCTATTGGTCCGTATTCTTTGGTTACTCAGCAACCTCTCGGCGGTAAAGCGCATTTTGGAGGCCAGAGATTTGGAGAAATGGAAGTCTGGGCTCTGGAAGCTTATGGCGCTGCCTATACGCTGCAGGAAATGCTGACCGTTAAGTCTGACGACGTGACCGGCCGCAGCCGTATTTATGAAGCGATTGTCAAAGGCGAGCAGGCTTTGGCTCCGGGTACTCCGGAATCATTTAACGTTCTTGTCAAAGAATTGCAAGGGTTGTGTCTGGATATACGCTTGGAAAAAGCCGAAGGCACACAAGCTCCACAAACCGACGAAACGGAAATTGAAGACAAAAAGGCCGGCAGTTAATTTACTGACGAGCCTCGTCATTTCCTTCTTAATGGAAATGTGGAAAAATGACGGGATAAAGAATTGTCTATGAGCAAAATCGATATTAAAAATCAAGACCGCATCACAATTAAAATCGCCTCGCCGGAAATCATTTCTTCCTGGTCCAAAGGCCCTGTTAAAAAAGCGGAAACGCTTAATTACCGAACTCTGAAACCAGAGAAGGACGGATTGTTCTGCGAACGTATTTTCGGACCGATTCGTGATTGGGAATGCAACTGCGGCAAATATAAAGGCATCAAATTCAAAGGCATCACCTGCGACCGTTGCGGAGTTTTGGTGACTCGTTCATCTGTCCGTCGTGAACGTATGGGTCATATTGATTTGGCTTGTCCTGTTACTCATATATGGTTTTATAAAGCGGTTCCGTCGCGTTTGTCGGCCATGCTTCAGATTGGTTTGCGTGATCTGGAGAAAATTATTTATTATGAAGAATATGTTGTTATGGATCCGGGCGAAACGTCTCTTAAGAAAAAAGAACTGCTTTCCGAGGATCAATATCAGGATGCTTTAGTCAAGCACGGCGGGGCATTCAAGGCTAAGATCGGGGCTGAGGCTATCCGTGATCTTCTGCGTGAAACTGATTTGAATACTCTGTGCAAAAAACTACGCAAAGATTTAGAGAGTTCAAATCCGAGCGGTACAAACTTCAAGAAGATTGCCAAAAACCTTAAGATTGTTGAAGATTTTAAAATTTCCGGAAACCAGGCGGACTGGATGATTTTAGATATCCTTCCTGTTATCCCTCCGGATCTGCGTCCGTTGGTTCCTCTAGAAGGCGGGCGATTCGCCACATCTGATTTAAATGATCTTTACCGACGGGTTATTAACAGAAATAACCGTTTGAAGAAATTGATTGATCTCAATGCTCCTGAAATCATCATCCGTAACGAAAAACGCATGCTTCAGGAAGCTGTTGACGCTTTGTTGGATAACGGTCGTCATGGCCGTCCGGTTTTAGGTTCAGGTAACCGTCCTTTGAAGTCCCTTTCCGATATGTTAAAGGGTAAGCAAGGCCGTTTCCGTATGAACCTCCTCGGTAAACGCGTGGATTATTCCGGCCGTTCGGTCATTGTCGTCGGGCCGGAATTGAAACTGCATCAATGCGGTCTTCCCAAAAAGATGGCGTTGGAGCTTTTTGAGCCTTTTATCATCCGCAAATTGCGCGAAAAAGGTTTTGTGCACACCATCAAAGGTGCCAAGCGCATGGTCGAACGCGCTAAGATTGAGGTCTGGGACATTCTTGATGATGTCATCAAGGATCATCCGGTCATGCTCAACCGCGCGCCGACACTTCACCGTTTGAGTATTCAGGCGTTTCAGCCTATTTTGATTGAAGGAAAAGCGATTCGTCTTCATCCGTTGGTTTGTACGGCTTTCAACGCCGACTTCGACGGAGATCAGATGGCTGTTCATATTCCGCTTTCTTTGGAAGCGCAAATCGAATGCCGTTTGGAATTGTTGTCCGTCAACAATCTTTTTTCACCAGCGGATGGACGTCCTGTTATGTCGCCGACCCAAGACATTGTTCTTGGTCTCTATTATTTGACAAAGGAAAAAATGGGCGCCAAGGGAGAAGGTCATTTGTTTTCCGACGCGCAGGAATCCGTGATTGCGTATCATGACGGCCTTATTGATATGCATGCCCGCATTAAACTGCGCATCAGCGGTTCTGTTTGGGGCGAGGAAAAACCATCTATGGTCATTTCCGTTTCCGATCAAAAAGGCAAGATGAAGGAAGATGTCATCAAGTCGTCTTCTAAGACAAATATCATTGAAACAACCATCGGCAGGATTATGTTCAATGAAGTGTTGCCGCAGGATTTTGGATTCGTCAATGATTTGCTGGATAAAAAGAAAATTGGTAACGTGATTTCCGACTGCTTCAAGCGATTTGGTCAGCATTTAACAATTAAATTACTCGACGATCTTAAAGAGCTTGGGTTTATTAAAGCAACGGAAGCGGGTATTTCCATCAGCATGTCTGATTTAACTGTTCCGGAAGAAAAAGCCAAAGTTATTGCGAATTCCAAACAGGACGTGGCAAAAATCGAGGATCAATACCGTAAAGGTATCATCACCGGCCGTGAACGTTACAATAAGATCATCGACGTGTGGACCCACACGACAGAAATTCTTTCCGACATGGTGTTTAAAAAGATGGACCAGTTTAATCCGGTTTACATCATGGCTGATTCCGGAGCCCGTGGTTCGAAACTTCAGATTCGTCAGCTTTCCGGTATGCGCGGTCTCATGGCTAAGCCTTCCGGCGAGATTATTGAAAATCCTATTACCGCTAGTTTCCGTGAAGGCTTGACGGTATTGGAGTATTTCATCTCTACGCACGGTGCGCGTAAAGGTCTGGCGGATACAGCATTGAAAACAGCCGACGCCGGTTATTTGACGCGCCGTCTTGTCGACGTTGCTCAAGAATTAGTCGTAACCGAAGATGATTGCGGCACATTAAACGGAATTACAGTAGCCGCGATCGTTGAAGGTGATGAGCTTGTTGTCGCTTTGAAAGAAAGAATTGTCGGCCGCGTGGCTCTTGATAACATCGTCGACATTGTAACGGATCAGCAGGTGGTTGTTGCTGGCGACGAGATTTCAGAAGAAAAAGCCGACATGATTGAGCAGCTGGGAATCGAAAAAGTTCGTATTCGCAGCGCACTAACATGTGAAGCGGCTCGCGGCGTTTGTGTTAAGTGCTATGGCCGTAATCTTGCAACGCACCGAATGGTTGAGTTGGGTGAAGCCGTCGGAACAATTGCCGCGCAAAGTATCGGTGAGCCTGGTACTCAGTTAACCATGCGTACATTCCACATCGGTGGAACCGCATCGCGTACCATTGAGCAGTCATTTATTAAAGTTAAGAATAAAGGTATCGTTAAATACCATCAGCTTCGTGTTGTTCAAAAAGGAAAAGAATTCATCGTCTTGAATCGTAACGGCGCTGTCAGCGTTAACAATGAATATGGACGTGAGTTCGAACGACATGCGTTGCCTCAAGGTACCGCGTTGGTTTTTGCCGACGGAGTAACGATTGATAAAGGCGAGACTTTGGCAACGTGGGATCCGTATACCATTCCGATTATTACCGAAGTCAAAGGTATTGTAAAATTTGAGGATTTAAAAGAGGACGTCACGGTTCGTGAAGAACAAAATCCGGTAACGGGAGTTACGGAACGTGTTGTCGTCGAGCATAAGCAGGAGTTTCATCCTCAAATCATCATCCTCGATGATAAAAAAGAAGTTGTCGGGATTTATTCAATTCCTGTCGGTGCGCATATTCTCGTTAGCGATCAGGATGTTGTGGCGGGTGGTGAATTGGTTGCAAAAATTCCGCGCAGCATC
>JAHFGF010000157.1 GCA_023247595.1 Candidatus Omnitrophota bacterium | reverse complement strand
TGTATCCTTCCGACGTGCTGGATGTCAGGACAACGGATTCCGGATCAACAGCAACTCCATTTGATGCATAATAATCACAAACCGCCTGACGGGCATGGCGCATGCCTTTGGATTCCGGCACGTAAGAAAGGTTGGCGGGATTTGAAAGGCCTTTTAAAATGTCGTCCGGATAAGAAAATCCGCAGCGCGTTGGGTTGGATTCGGTTAAATCAATGACCTCTGTGTTGGCCGCGCGCAATTCGTCTAACGCCATATTCATACGGTTGGCGCTTAACTCCCAGTTGGTGCGGTTTGAAAATTTCATAGTCGACAAATGTTCCATTGTATTGAATTAATCGCGGCAAGATGCTCTCTAAAACTTAAACTCCGGGATTTTGATCGCGTGACAGGCGGGCCAATTCACTTTCCACTTTTTTTAACTTTAAAACCGTATCATCATAATCAGACTTGGCAACCCACTGGATATCTTCTTTTTGCTTTTTAAGTTCCGCGTTCACGCGTCTTAACTCTCTGAGCTCTTTATTGGCCGCGTCCGATTCTTTCTCGATGGCCATAACCTTAACGGTAAACGCGCGGATTTCTTCTTTGAGCTTACTCATGATAATTTTTGATTCCTGCAATTCAATATCCATCTTCAAAATTTGGGAATGTTCGTCGTTAAGCGCATTCTGCGCCTTACGCAGTTCTTCTTTTAATTCATGGTCGATATTTTTTACTTTTTCAACAACCTGCGTTTCTTTTTCCCGCCAGGCCTTTTCCCGCGACAACTGTTCGATCTGTTCGTTAATGATTTTTTGCTTGTCCTCAATAGTATCGGCAAAAGTTTTTCGCTCTTTCTTGAGCGTTTCAATTTCATTATTTAAAACCGTATTATTCTTCTCCCAGCGCTTGGCAATCGCTTCCCAATCCACCGGCTTAACCGGCGGCGGCGTAACCGGCCTTTTTCTTTTAAGAAATTTTTCCGGTGGCAGCTGATAAATATAAATAACCAGCCCGATTAGGATGATGATTCCGATAATTGAAATCCAAAGTAGTTCCATAGCTTTTTCCCGTCTCAAATAAGTGTATAGTCTAACCCGAAGCCATTCGTTTGACAACACCTTTAACAGCTTAAGGAATTGATTGTTGCGCTTTTAGCAGTTTATTTAAATTATCCCGCGCCGCGCTAAAACCAGGGTCTTTCGACAATATTTTTTCCAGCAACGTCTTGGCATTTGCCAATTCACCTTTCTGGATAAAACAAATGCTCAAATTATTTGCCGCCAATAAATTGTCTGGATTTAAAAGCAATGCCTTTTCTAAATCAAGAATACCGCTCTGTAGATCTCCTTTAGCAATGAAACTCAAGGCCCGGTTGGAATACAAATAACTATCCAAAGGATCCAAGGCCACGGCTCGATCATAAAAGGCAATCGATTGGTCCAACTGGTTTGTATGCGCATAAGCCTGGGCGCTGTCGGAAAGAATGCCTTTAAGCATCCCCTGATAAAAACGAACAGCTTTCTTGGAAGCTGCTTTTTGGATATACCCCTGCATAATCTCTTCTGCCCGCGAATATTCCTTAATAGCATTATCCAATTGCCCTTCCTTAAAATAAGCTTTGGCGAGTAAAATATGCACTCGCCCCAACTGGGGTTCATATGCTGATGCCCTTTGAAAAAGGGGAATTTCCCCCCGCCAATATTGATTCTGCGCAAGTGAGGCCAGAATCAAAAACATAACAAGTACAACAACACATTTTTTTACGAGAGCATCCGACAAAAAAATAAACTGCGTTTGTAAATGGCTGACAAAAACACCGGCACAAATAAGCAAACCAATGGCGGGAAAATATAAATTATGTTCAGCAGCCGCGACAAAGGAATATTCATTAACTAGTGGAATAATATTTAAAACCGGGCCGAGGGCAATAATAAACCAGGCTATGGAAAAAACTGCTTTCCTTCGTTCCTGAACTTCTAAGCCGCGCAGAAACAATAAAACCAAAACTCCCAGCACTCCCAAAATCAGCCACGACATCCCGTTGGAAGATAAAATATCTAGGCTTCGATAATAATGCAGTCCCGACGGAAAAATAAACAGGCTGCCGTACATTTCTAATAAGCGCGCAAGCGCAAACATGCGCAGTTTCAATTCCCCCATGTTTTCAAAAATGGCAGTGGTGAACCCTCCGAACAAAGCATGCCGAGCTGTCAAATAAACCGACAGCACCAACGCCAAAGTCAGCCAGCGGCTAATAAGACGCGGCCACGGTTTAGTGTTTCGGAATGTTACGTCATACATCACGCAAATGACCGGCAAGACAACTGCTTGCTCTTTGGTTAATAACGCGGCCAAAAAACAAACACCTGACCCAAACAGTCCCAAGAAAAACTTGCGGCCGTTTTCATCCGCACAGCGGATATAGGCGTAAAACGACATCAGCATAAACAGCGTGCAGGCCAAGTTAGAAATACCGGAAACACAGGCCACCGCTTCCGTCTGTACCGGATGCACCAGAAAAATCGCTGCCAGCGCAATCGCCGTTAATGGTTTATTAAAAAGACGGTTGAGCAAGGCATACAGCAAGAGCCCATTTAAAATATGGATAACAATATTAAAGAAATGAAAACCGTGGGGATTCAAACCAAAGACGAGATACTGCAGCCGGTAAAAAAATTCAAGGACGGGCCGGTAATAGGGCGTCACCATGCCCTGAACAAATGTCGGGATTGCCGGACGAAAAAAAGCATCCGCGAGATTATCCCAACGGCTGATATTCGGGTTTTGCTGAATAAAAACCACATCATCGTGGACAAAGGGATAACCGACAACATTGATATGTGCCAGAAAACCTAAAACAACGAGGATAAAGATGTGAGTGCGCGGGCCTCGATCAAGAAACCGATCCATGAATAAAAAAAACTTTGGTTCCTTCGAGTTTGTCATGTGTTAAACGAAGAATTTTAGGATGTGAATTCCTTTTTTACCTTGACCGCAAATTGTTTGATGAGTTCAAACTGGACGTCGATTTCCTTTAAAATGGATGCGACCAGGCCAAGATCATCGTTTTTGACGGCTTCTTCTATTTTCAAAAAATTAGCATGCATGTCTTTGGCAGAAATATTTCCCGACGCGCCTTTAAGCGAATGCGCCACTTCCTTGATTTTGGCAATATCATTAGTTTTAACCGCCTCATCTAAAGACTGACGTTTTCCGACAAAATCTTCTTGAAAAATATCCAGGAGCTCTAAAAGCAATTCTTTGTCATCCTGCACACGTTCCATAAAATCCTTAAAATCGATAATCTCACTCATGATTGCCCCTTATACTTTGCGTTGATTAATTCTTAGTTTCGATCAGTTTTTCAAGCTCGGCATACAATTGATCACGATTGATCGGCTTGGAAACATAACCATCCATTCCCTGTTTCAGATAAAATTCTCTGTCTCCGGCCATGGCATTGGCTGTCATCGCAACGATGATCACATGGTTTCCGGTCTGCTTTTCTTCATTACGGATTAATTTTGTCGCTTCAATTCCCGTCATTTCCGGCATCTGGTCATCCATGAGAATTAAATCGTAGGCTTGTTTGTTCAAATGCTCAAGCGCTTCCTTGCCGTTGACCGCGGTCGTCGCACTCCAGCCTTTTTTCTCAAGCATTTTTAAAATGATTTTCTGATTCACATGATTATCTTCAGCAACCAAGATGCGCAAACCCGCTTTGCCCATGGCGCCCGTGGAATGCCCCGGAATCGACGGCTGATTTTCCGACGGCGCGCCGGATAATGGCTGACTGGAGGCAACCTGAAAAAGGATATTGAATTTAAAGGAACTGCCGTCATTAGGCTTACTTTCCACCCAAATGCGGCCGTCCATCATTTCAACAAGCTTCTTGCAAATCGCAAGGCCGAGGCCTGTCCCGCCGTACTTACGGGTTGTATGATCATCCGCCTGTGAAAATAAATCAAAAATACTCTCGTGTTTATCCGCCGGAATTCCAATTCCGCTGTCCTGAACCACGAACAAAAGTTCACAGCGTTTTTCATTCAGAGAA
>JAHFGF010000023.1 GCA_023247595.1 Candidatus Omnitrophota bacterium | reverse complement strand
ATATCTTCAACCTTCAAAAGCAGTTGACGTCCTAAACTTCCCCCGGGATGAAAAAACGCGAAATCTTCTTTTTTAAAATCTTTGCGGTCAATCAAACAAGCAGACAAGGCGTCTCCCATAACCAGCATCGCCGTTGTCGAGGCCATCGGCGCAAGACCTAAAGGACAGCCCTCTTTTTGAACCTTGACGTTTAACAGCACGTCACTGTGTTTGGCCAGAGTGGAATCAGGATTACCTGTCATGGCAATCATCTTTGTCCCGATTTTCTTAATTAACGGCAATAAACGGATGGTCTCCTGTGTCTCCCCGCTGTAAGACAGCAAAATCAAAACATCCTGACGAATCACCTGCCCTAAATCTCCGTGTACCGCCTCTGCGCTGTGCATGAAAATCGCGGGCGTTCCCGTCGATGATAGTGTGGCAGCCATCTTACGGCCGATGATGCCTGTTTTTCCCATGCCGCTGATAATGATTCGGCCGCGGCAATGCGCCATTAAGTCAACCGCTTTTATAAAGGCGTCGTTGATTCTGGGAATCAAAGCCTTAATAGCATCGGCTTCGATAGCGATCACTTCTTTAGCGCGTTTGATACTCATCGAGTTTTTCCTTTAACAGCCGCATCAATGGCCATTAATTGCGTGAGCAGCCGTTCCATTTGATTGAGCGGCACCATATTCGGTCCGTCGGATAATGCCTTTGCCGGATTCGGATGGGTTTCCATAAATAAACCATCACAGCCTGCCGCAACAGCACAACGGGACAACAAAGGAATATATTCACTATTCCCGCCGGAAGCATGCCCCAAACCTCCCGGCTGTTGGACACTATGCGTGGCGTCGAAAATAACGGGATAACCAAAATTACGCATGATCTCAATGGAACGAAAATCGGTCACCAGATTGTTGTAACCAAAACTCGAACCTCTTTCCGTCAGTAAAATGTGACGATTACCGGAATGCTCGATTTTTTTGACCACTGATTTCATATCCCAGGGCGCCAAAAACTGGCCTTTTTTGACATTAATTATTTTTCCAGTTTTCGCCGCTTTCACAACCAAATCTGTCTGACGGCAAAGAAATGCGGGGATCTGTAATATATCCAAAACCTCAGCAGCTCTATCGATTTCTTCAACCCCGTGGACATCGCTTAACACTGGGACATTTAATTTTTTCTTAATCTCTTTGAGAATCTTTAAGCCCTCGATAATGCCCGGACCACGGAAGGAATCAATGGAAGTCCGGTTGGCTTTATCGTAACTGGCTTTAAAAACAAACGGCACGCCTAACTTATCGGTAATCTTTTTTAATTGGACGGCGATGGCGAGAGCCCCTGCTTTTGATTCAATCACGCAAGGTCCGGCGATGAGAATGAAAGGCTTGTGGCCGCCTATTTGAATGTCTCCTAACTTTATAGATTTGATGACCGGCATTGATTTAACTTTCAGATACCTTAAGGATTTTTGCTAAATCCTCCGGAGTATCAACCGCATAAGTTTCGAATTGCGTTTCAATGGTTTTAATGCGATATCCAGCTTCTAAGATGCGTAATTGCTCCAGCTGTTCTGCTGTTTCAAGCATCGATTTCGGCCAATCCTTGTACTCCATCAAAAAATTTTTACGATAAGCATACAGGCCCAAATGTTTAAAATATTTCAACCCCGACGGACGTTGAGCGTTGCGATTAAAAGGAATGGCGCAACGGGAAAAATAGAGCGCGTACTTATTTATATCAACGACAACCTTCACAACATTCGGATTTTGAATTTCATCAGCGGATTGAATTTCTTTGATAACCGTTGCAACGCTGGCATTGGAATCATTTTTTAAAGCCAACACCAAGCCATCAATAACTTCCGGCTTGATAAACGGTTCATCTCCCTGGATATTCACGACAATTTCAAAATCCCGCTGGCCAACTGCTTCCGCAATCCGGTCTGATCCTGACGGATGGTCAACAGAAGTCATAACAACATTGGCGCCAAAACTTTTCGCAGCATTAAAAACATCCGGATGATCGCAGGCAATCAATAGATCGTCGAGATGCGCGCATTGGCTGGCCTGCCGCCAAACCAGTTCAATCATGGGTTTTCCGTTAATCCGGGCTAAAACTTTTGCTGGAAAGCGTGTCGAGTGAAACCGCGCGGGAATAACCCCAATTGTTTTCATGTCCGCTGTTCCTTAATCGCATCTAAAAGTTCCGACTTTGTAATGGCAACAGCTCCCATCTTTCCGACGACGATACCGGCCGCGTAATTGGCAATGTCCGCCGCCTGCCGTTTAGTTGCCCCGGCGGCTAATGCTAACGTGAAAACAGAGATAACGGTATCTCCCGCGCCGGAAACATCAAAAACTTCTTGGGCCTTGGTAGCGATTCGAAACGGGTCTTTCCCTTTTTCGAACAAGCACATCCCCTGCTCTCCCAAAGTGACAAGAATTGACTCGATGTCCAAATATTCTAAAAATACTTTTCCAGCCTTTAAAAGATCGTCCTGAGAATTTAACTTGGTAACCCCTGCGCCCATGGTTTCTCTAATATCTTCAGGAATCCTCGATAGAGCGGCTTCGGCTTCTTTTTTATTGGGAGTTATCGAAGTAACTTTTCCGTAAAGTTTGAACCGGTCTAATTTGGGATCAACCGTGATTGGAATTCCTTTTTTATTTGCCAATTGGGCAATCTTGCTGACAAAGGACGGATTGATCATTCCCTTACCATAATCCGATATGATAATCGCGTGACTTTCTTTGATGCGCTTTTCAACAAACGGCCAGATTTTGGAATCAATGAGCGCGTCCTGGCCATCATCAGAGGTTTTTTCCCTGTCCACCCGCACAACCTGCTGATGCTGGGCAATGATCCGTGTTTTAACAATGGTTTGGGATCCAACGACCGTAAAAACGCCGTCGATCGCAATTTTTCGCTTCTTTAATTCCCTTTTGAGTAAACCGCCTTCCAGGTCATGGCCGACTTTACCGACAATCAAAACCTGGGCGCCCAGAGAACTTAAGTTGTTCGCAACATTCGCTGAACCGCCCGGCGTATAAAACGATTCATCCTGAAGGACAATAGGCACAGGGGCTTCCGGTGAGATGCGCGAAACCGACCCTTTGACATAATGGTCTAGTATCAAATCACCTACAACAAGGATCTTCTTGCCCTTGAACCTATTAATAATATTATTATATTTAATCATAAGCAATTGATTGGCTTAAAAGAGGGTTGATTGTAGCATAGTTTAAATAGCCAGTCAATGAAACCTCCCGCCCCAAAGCTGCCTTTATCCTTGATTTTGAATCACTTCGGACGTCGGAGTAGCTCATTGGCCAAAGTCATAACATCTTTAATCTGGATGGAGTCTTTTTGACCGGAAGCAACGCTCCCGTCTTTTCCCAGGAGAATAGCTTCTTCCGGCCGGTTAGACAGGACAAATCCCTTTGGGCCGTAGGGTTTCCAACGCTCCGGATTGATGCCGGGCTGATTTCGCAAAAAAAGAGCTATGACATAAATGCCCACGGCTGCCCCCAAATGCATGGGGCCGGAATCATTAGAAATTAAAAGGTCGCAGAGCCTGAGCAGACTGGCGAGTTGGGCTATTGAAGTCTGCCCGGTTAAATCAAAAAAAGGGAACGAACATTGGGCGCTCATTTCGCGGGTCAATTCCACAACATTTTCGCCTCCGATCACAAGGACACAGCAATTGTGCTCTTTGACCAACGCATTGATTAATTCCACAAAACGTCCAGCTGACCAGCGTTTGGTTAAATCGCTCGCCCCGGGATGGATTGCGACCATTTTCAATTTGGATGGATTATTTGCCTCAACCCATTGTTGCGCCCATTGTTGTGCCTGAGGTTTGATTGGTAAAAAGATCGACGGATTTATGAAATTCATTCCTGTTTTGCGCAAAAGATCTAAACAATATTCAACCTCATGCTTTTCGCCAAAATGCCGGCGGTCTTCAAAACCACGCGTCAGTAAAAATCCATAATTTTTGTCCTTATAACCAATCCTCTCTGGGATGCCGGCCAGAAAACAAATTAAGTTCGTACGTTTTTTTGTATGAAAAATAAAAGCCACATCAAATTTTCGGCTCCTGATTGTCTGGACCAATTTCCAAAAATTAAAAACACCCTTCATCCGTCCCCGACGGTTATCCACTAAAACTTCGTCAACATACGGATTACCATCCACAAGATCAACGGTATTCTGGGAAACTAAGACCGTAATTTTCGCGTTTGGAAAATTGACCCGGACGGCTTCAATCGCGGGAGTCGTCAGGACAACATCGCCGATCTTATCCGTACGTATAATGAGAATGTTTTTATACTGATTCATAGGCTTTGAATTGTCTTAAGAATTACTTTTGAGTCCTTGATATCGATGCAATTCAAAAGATCTTCCGGCGTAATCTGGCTCATGCATTGATGGCGTTCGTTTAATTTGGAGTCCAAGCATCGAGGGCATTTCTGATTCTTCCAAATATATCCGCTGTTCTCTGACCATGGACCAGACAGGCGCGGGTCCGTCGGGCCAAACAGGGCCAAGACCTGACGGTTAAAATAACTGGCCAGATGCATAATTCCGCTGTCGTGAACAATTGAAAAAAACGCACGGTTAACGAGATCAGCAACCTGCACTAAATTTGTCTGTCCTGCCAAAGCTAAGAAAGGATTTTTCATCTGCCTTTGAATTTCATTAATGACTTCTAAATTTTCTGAACCTCCCACCATAACGACCTTTATTCCATATTTTGAAATCAACGCGTCGCAGACTTTGGCAAAACATTGCGGATCCCAAGTTTTCGCCGAATCAGCCGCAACAGGGGCCACCAAAATAAAGCGTTCTTCCCTTTTTAAAAAACCGGACAACAGCGAATCCACATGCCCTCGATCCGCGGGCAGAATCGTAATGGCTTTTCTAAGCGAAGCTTTACGTTCAAAATGATAAATACCTTTCAGACGTGTTAGGTGTTTTTCTACCAAATGCAATTTTTTGGACATGAAGAATTCAGGCGGAGTTCGAGTGGATGCGTGAAGAATAAAAGGAAGAAGCGAATTGCGGAAATCAACAATCGCGTCGAACTTTTCTAAACGCAATTGCGACCACCATTTGATTTTATCGCGAAGTACCGCATGCTTGTCGTACACGTAAACACGGTCAATGTTCGGATTTTGCTCAAATAACGAACGTCCTTTAGGACCGACAATCACGGATAATTGGGCATCGGGAAAATCATTAAGCAAGACATCCATAGACGGAGAAATCGCAATGATATCGCCGATATTCGTCAGTGATATCACCAGAATTTTACGGATTGGATTTTTTTTTGATAACTTGAAGAACATCGTCCACCGAGATTGCCTGCATGCAGTGATTGCAAGAGCAGGACAAATGATAACAGGGAGCTTTATTGCATCCGACTTCTTTAAAAATCACATCCACCCTACCGGCCCCTCGGGGCGCGGTAACCTCGGGGCGCGTTGGACCAAAAAGGGCAATGACATCGGTACCGACGCTGGATGCCACGTGGGACGGTCCGGAATCATTGGAGATAACAATATTTGCCCGCTTATAAAGCGCAAGCAATTCGCCCAACGTGGTTTGTCCCGCCCAAACCACAGGACTCACTTGGGATTCAAACGCGATTTGATTGGCCAAGGCTAAATCGCCCGGCCCTCCAGAAATTAAAACCTTCCATCCAAATTCCTTGGATATCCGACGGACAAGATCACTGAATGATTCCGCCGGCCAGCGTTTCAAATCCCAGTTGCCGCCGGGATTAATAATGACCAGCCGATCTTTTTGTTCAATGTTGGCATGAAGCAGCTTGAGATTGACAGCATCCATCATCTCGGAAGACACTTCTAATTGACAAACGCGGTCAATAACCGGCACACCAAATCCTTCAATCAATTGAAGATATTCATCACTCCGGTGCCTAATGGTTTGATCAGACTTAATCCGATGGGTTAGAAATGCATTTTGTTTTTCGCTATCAAAACCAACCCGAATTGGAATGCCGGCCATGGAAATCAATAATGCACGGGTCATGGATCGATGCAGCAAAAAAGCGGCGTCAAATTTCCGTTTTTGAATTCCGGATACCAGTTTTAATTTTCCCCACGGGGTCCAGTGTTTCTGTCTCTCATCAAACACGATAACTTCATCAATAGACGCGCAGCGCTCCAAAACATCTTTCACACGCGGGACAGCCAAACAGCAAACTTTGGAATCGGGATAGCGTTTTTTAATAGCTTTAAAAACCGGAATAGAAAAAATGACATCCCCGAGCCAATTGACGTTGACAACTAAAATGTTTTTCATGAATTAGTAACTCTTTGATAAAGGCCGTAGGTCAAACGAAACATCTGCGCTGAAGAATATTTTTTCTCAACAAACATCCGCGCTGCCCTTCCCATATCCCAGGCCCTGACGGGATTTCGTAACACTTCACAAATTGCTTCAGACAAGGCTTTAGGATTTCGCGGTTCCACAAGGATTCCGGTCCGGCGGTCTTCAACAATATCCGGCAGTCCGCCGACACGCGTTGCAACAACCGGCAATCCCATGGCCTGGGCTTCAAGAACAGATAATCCAAGTCCTTCTTGTAGAGAAGGCATGACAAAGACATCCAGCATCGGAAGAATTTCAACGGTCCGATTCACAATTTTTGAGAAAACCACATGGTTAGTTAATGCCAACGACTCAACCAGACGGCGCAGGTTGTCTTCCTCAGGCCCTTCTCCAATCAGATGAAGCTGAGCGTCGGGAAACTGCGGAAGCAAAATTTTGAAAGCCCTGATTAAATCCGGATGCCCTTTGACGTCGGAAAGCCTGGCAATAATGCCGATGACGGGAGCCCCTTTCACTTGATATTTTGCGCGGACTGTATCTTTGACTTCCTGAGTCGGCAAAACGAATTCCGAAATATCAATGCCGTTGGGAATCAAAACAACTTGAGAGGGATCCACTTGAAAGTCGCGGATCAAATGTTGTTCCACCGCCCGGCTGATGGCAACCACCTGTTTTCCCCAACAGGGAAAAAGCATACGGGCAATCTTCCTTTTAAAAAAACCATGGCAAGTGGAAACATGCGGCGCTTTTAAACGGCTGGCATAACGCTCTGCTAAAATCTGGGTTGCCCTCGTCTGGGAATGGATGACCGTTATATCCAAATCTTTTAAAGCCTTCAAATGAGGCATCTGCCAATAAATCCGAAGATCCGCATCCGATTTTAACCGAAATCCAAAATCAAAATGACGAACACCGATAGATTCAAACTTCTCCACAAGATTTCCGCCGCTGCTTAAAATATAAACTCGATGCCCTTGAGCCAAAAACGATTTGGAAAGCGTATAGAGATAGCTGGTTATTCCGCCGGTATTCAAGTGGTTCGTTAAATACAAAATGTTCATGATTAATCCATCAGTTCTTTAATTTTTCGAAATACATCATCCGGAGAAATGTCACGCATGCAGGCCTGAGTTGAAATCTTGCACGTTGTGCTGTAACACGGCGAGCAGGTTAAATCGCGCTTAATAACAACGGAACGTTTGGAAGGCGGCGCATGGCGCAGTGAATCGGTCGGCCCAAACAAAGCGACAAACGGAACGCCCATGGCCGAGGCCAAATGCATGGGCGCGGAATCCGGCGTCAGATAAACCCGGCATTTTTTAATAAGAGCGGCAAGCTGAAGGATATTTGTTTTACCAACGAAATTAACCGGCTTTGATTTGGTCAACGCGGTCATCTGTTTGACCAAAGCCTTGTCTTTCTGCTCGCCGGTCAGGACAACCCGGATATTTTCAGCTGCCAACAAATCGCACAAACGGGCCATGTGTTCAACCGGCCAATTCTTGGTCGCCCATTTTTCCGACGCGGACAAATTAATTCCAACAATATTCTTGCCATGGCCGAGCCACTCGGAATCAAGCAGGTTCTGAACATGATCAAAGTCCATCTGCGACGGCCAAAGCCCGAGCTGGGCATTTTTGTTAAAAGAAATTCCCAGCATTTTAAGAAGACGGAACTGATGTTCAACCGGCCCCATAGCCGTCTCGTCATTCTTGATTTTATCCGTCAGCCACCAGCTCCACTTGCCGTTATCATAACCATAACTTTCACGGGGCCAGCTTAAAAACGCGAGCCAATGACTGATGCGGTTATTCTGAAAATCAATAAATTTATCAAACTGATATTTCCTTAATTCCCTGGCCATCGACAAAACATATTTGATGTTTTTCCTTTTATCCAAATCAAAAGGAATAACACCATTGATATACGGACATTTCTGAAGGAGTATGGAAGAGTTTCTGCCGACCAGACAATATATTTTGGCATCCGGATATTTTTCCCTGAGCGCTTTTAGAGAAGCGGTCACTAAAACAACATCCCCCATCGCGCCTAACTTAACCACAAGAATGCTAAGCGACGTTAACATCTCGTGATAGACCTTCAGCGTTGCTTCTGCCATGTGTTTGAGCGTGTATTTATCCGCAATTTTTTTCTTGGCATTGGCAATCAATCCCTGGGCAAATTTTTGTTCATTGATTAACCGCAAAACCGCGTCCGCCATGGTTTCGGTATCTTTGGGCAAAACCAAAAGCCCGGTTTTTTCATGCTCGACAACCTCGACAATCCCGCCGATTTTAGTTGCCACAACAGGAACGCCCGCGGCCTGGGCTTCAATGATGACTCTGCCGAACGCCTCTTGAGTGACCGTGGCCATGACCATCACATCCACCTGCGATAAAAGCTGCGGAATATCACTGCGGTTGCCCAAAAATTCAACGTGGTTGCGCAAGCCGAGGCGGCGTGACAGCACTTCCAGTTCCTGCCGGTATTCCGGTTTGGATGCCGGCGCATCACCGATTATCCAAACTTTGCAAAAAGGCTTCGAACGGACAACCTTGACCATGGACCGTAAAAAATATTCATGCCCTTTAATGGGAGAAAGCCTTCCCACAATAGCAATCACCGGCGCTGTCGCATCGGTCTTTCGCTCAACGTTAAACTTCTGCAAATCGACACTGCGGGGAATCAGCCGGATATTCTCCGACGGCACTTTAAAATCATGGATCATGTGCCGGGCTATGACTTCACTAATAACTATGACCAGCTTACTTAATCCCATCACCCGGCTGAAAGGTTGATTGGAATAATACCCGTGACAGGTGGTGATAAAAACTGTTTTGGCTTTACGCGCGGCAAAATAGGCAATCCAGGCCGGCACGCGTGACCGGGCATGAACCACGTCCACATTTTCTTTATGCAAAATCTCAACGAGCTTACGGTAAGAATGAATCATGGAAAATAAAGATTTCGTATGAACCGGCAGGGCGTAATGACGGGACCCTTCTTTGACCAATTGCTCCACCAGCCTTCCGCCGTTGGAGACAACAATGGACTCGTGCTTGTGCTCGACTAAATAACGGGCAAAATCAACCGTGCCGGTTTCGACACCGCCGACATTTAATTCAGGAAGTATTTGAAGAATTTTCATGGGGACCAAAAACGGTTGATGCTTCGTGAAAATTTATAGAATTCGCTGAATTAAATCTCCTACAGCATCACGGTCAGTCAGCGGCTTTAAATACATTTTATTGCTCAGCACATTATAAAGCGCTTTCGAAATACCCTTGGGAGAACTGACAGCAATATAACCCTGCTCACTCAAATTTTCGACGAATTGCTCGTATTTGTTTAACTGATGCTTTGATTCATTGCTGTTCACATTAAACACAACCGTCTTTTTTCCGGAAGAAATCGCCTCGGAAACCATCGAAATACTTTCACCAGAAACCAGCACACAATCTGAAAGGCCTAAAATGCCGCCGACAGCTTCAGGCACATCCGCGTTGACCGCGCTAATCAACAGCACGCAGTGATCAAACTTTTTAAACTCGCGCCAGATCAGCTGTTCAATATTCTCCGGCGTCCGCCGGGAGGTCGTCAGCAAAATATCCGCGTTTAACTCGATGGCCACTTCTTTAACTTGATGGATTACCATTTTAATGACGGATTCCGTGAATTCAATATTTTTTGTATTTCCTCCCATAAGAATGCCGATTTTAGTTCGGTGGCTTTTCTTTAAATGGGAATAACGGCTCAGCAATAATTGTTTCTGTTCTGCCATATAGGCATCATCGACCAAATTTAACGCGGCACGGGTGACCGCCATGCGCGGCGAAGTCTTGTCGGCGGCGGTCGCGTCATGATCAGGCAAGACCACAAAATCAAAACAGCGGTACGGCAGGACGCCTGGTTTTAAAATAACCAATTTCTTGGCCGGATAAAAACCACCCGTTAAATAGTTCACTTCAGAGACTGTTGAACCGCAGGAAATAATGAAATCCGCATAAACAGCTGTTAACGCCTTGATGGTTGGACGATCCAGCAGGCATTTAAGCACACCCAACGATTTTAAACTGCCAAACCATTGGCTTAAAAAAGAAAGCAGACCACTCAACCGACGGAAAAAATCCCCTAGGAAAGCAACCCGAACCGTATGGACCACCGCTTGTTTGCCTTTTAACTCCAACTTCTGACTTAATATTTTGGCCAGCGACTGCGACTGACGCAAATGCCCGGTGCGCCCGTCATCAAGAATCAGGATGTGCGCTGAATTGGTGTATTTCCAAATTTTGTAATACCACATGTACTCATGCGGATGCTGTTTAATTTTTTCCTCAAATTTTGAAACGATAATCTGCAGATTAATCTGCAAGTCTTCCTGTTGCGTTTTGCCGGTCTTAACAAGTTCCAGCGGCGGGTCAACTACCAGGCAATGGCTTCCATCCGACTTTCTAAAAATATCAACCAGACAAATCGCAATGCCGTATTTTTGCGCCAGCCGGACGGCTCCCGTCGACATGGAAGCTTTGCGGCCGAAAAAATCCACCAAAACACCTTCCTGCCCTCCCTGGTCTGCGACTAAGGATACGACTTCATTCGACTTAAGCCGCCGGAGAATTTCCCTTGTCCCTTCACCAGGATTGATAATCTTGCAGCCCGCTGCTTTTCGGTAGGAGTTTAACAATTCATCGACCATGCTGTTTCGACT
Source organism: Candidatus Omnitrophota bacterium (assembly GCA_023247595.1). The sequence continues at coordinate 2,509 of JAHFGF010000023.1, read as the reverse complement.
TTGCGGATTGGCAATCAAATTATACGGATAGCCCGCCATACTGCCCACCAAACTTGAAAGTTCCCAATTTCCGGAATGAATCGACAGGAAAATAACCCCTTTCTTGCGGGCCAAGGCTTCCGTAAAATGTTCCTCACCAATGACCGTTACCCGGCGGCGAATACCCTCTTTAATAAAAATCGGCAGGCGTAAAAGCTCTACAATATTTTGTCCAAAATGAATGTAGGTTTCCTTTAGAATCTTTCTAATTTCCGCATCCGTCTTAGTCGCGCAAAACGCGATGCGTAAATTTTGATACGCAATCCGCTTTCGCTTGGCGCTTGTCATATATCCTATGTGACCGACCATCCGTCCAACAAACAAGCAAACGCCCATTGGAAGAATCATCATCAAACAGGAGAAAAATTTAACGACGCAATAAATGATCGAGTTTGCTCTTGATTTCATTTAAACCTTTTGTCACTTCGATTTGAACATTCAACGCGTAAAGCGTATACCCCCGCCAGAAGTCCTGGTATGAATTAAGCTTAACCGCGTCTTTTCTAGTCGTCACCAAAGTTCGAACGCCTAACTGATCACAAACACTTTTGATGGTCATCATATCATTGAAATCATACTCATGATGATCCATAAACGGGATAAATTCTTTGACATCCGCTCCTACTGTTGTCAAAGACGCCTTAAAGGATAACGGTTCGCCGATGCCGCAGAAAGCAACAACCGGGCAGATGATTTTATTTAACGGATGCTCTTGCTGTGTATAAAGCTCTGTCAGCGATATTGGCTGATGAACCGCCTCTGCAATCGGAATGCCGGGATACCAACGTTCAATGTCCGCCCTTAACTGCGAAACATTTCCAAAGTCCGTTTTGGTCAGGATAATGAGTCCTGAACGTTTAATGCCGGAGATGTATTCCCGCAAAATGCCTGCCGGCAGCACATGCTCGTTACCAAAAGGATTGGCGCAATCAATCAGCAAAACATCTAGATCTCTTTTTAATTTCCAATGCTGAAAACCGTCATCCAGCAAAATGACATCCGGATGATATTGTTCAATAGCCTCAAGCCCCCCCTGATAGCGGTTGGGATTAACGACAACCGGAACATCTTTCAGCGATTCCTTGAGAAGTTTTACCTCGTCGGACTCATGGAGTCCCACGGGCATACCCGTGAGTGAGGCGGAATCCTGAGAGAAGCCCACGGCCATGGCCGTGGTGCGCATCGAAGGATCGCCTATATTCTTTTTTCCACCGGACCGGTATCCACGGGTTAAAATAACCGGCTTTACATTTTGCGCAAGAAGCTGTTTCGCCAAAAAAATGCACACCGGTGTTTTGCCCGAACCGCCAACGGTTAAATTTCCAACACTCACAACAGGAACCGGCAAAACATTTCTTTTGAATACCCCTGATTGGTATCCCAAAAGAATAATTTTAACCACCAATCCATAGAACAAAGAAAAAAACAAAAGCGGCATTCGAACAATAACGGCAATCCAATCATTGCGTTCGCCATTCACAATACTGAACAAAAACCGATTCATGGGCGGGCTTTCATATAAATAGAAATTTCATCCATGATGCGCTTGGTAGCGCCTTCTTCTTGACGGATAACGTTCCGGGCTTTTTTCCCAAGCTCATCTCTTTTGGCCGGATTAGCCAGCATATCTTCCATTGCCCGCGCCAATTCATCCGTATCATGGACTTCAATCACAGCCTGCTTGTTTTTAAACGCTTGCATGACATCGCGGAAATTCTGCATGTGCGGGCCGACAATAATCGGTTTGGAAAAGAAAGCCGGTTCAATAATATTATGCCCGCCCTGCACGGTCAGGCTTTTGCCCACAAAAACAATCGTGGCCAAACTGTACAACACGCGCAAATGGCCAATGGCATCAACAATAACAATCTTATTCGGTTCTAGTTTCTGGTTTTTAATTTCGGAATACATAACCGAAAACAAACCATTCGTTTGAACTACGCGTTCAACCTCTGAAACTCTCTCGATATGCCTCGGGACAATCACCAGCCTTAACAAAGGGAAATGTTTCTGAACTCTTTTATAAACCTCGAGGACAATTTCCTCTTCCCCAGGATGAGTACTGCCCGCAATCCAAATTTGATCGTTGGGCAAGAAACCAAACTGCTCTTGCGTCTTTGGATTGTCCTGCGGCAAATCATCAAACTTCACATTGCCGGAATTCTTAACCCTTTCCTTTGGCGCGCCCATGGCCAGAATCCTGTCGGCATCGAGCTGACTTTGCATGCAAAAGGAATTAACACAGCCTAAAAATCGCTTCATGAACCAACGGATCTTAAGATATTTGTTAACAGATAAATCCGAAATCCTGCCGTTGACCAAAACGATCGGAATATGCGCACGATTAAGACGGCTAAACAAATTCGGCCACAACTCTGTTTCAGCGACGATATAAACTTTCGGCTTGATGACACGGACAAAATGCGCAACTGAACACCAAAAATCCAGTGGAGCCCACAAAATCACAGCA
>JAHFGF010000022.1 GCA_023247595.1 Candidatus Omnitrophota bacterium | reverse complement strand
AAGCGTAATCACTTTTTTTCCAAGGGCGGAACCAATCGCCTGCCCCAGTGAATCCGAAGTCACAATGACACGGCAGGAATTCAACCAATTAACATACGTGCCTAAATGAGAATGCCCTTTCTGCCAGGTCAGGGAATATTTTTCCCCTAAAATTTGTTCCAACTCTTTCCAGTGATCCATGGACCAGGCCTTAGTCGGCCATTTGGACCCAACGGAATAATTAAAACCGAAATCATATTTTATTTTTGTCTTATTTTTGTACCCCAGGACCAGCCCTTGACCATTCCAATTCTTACCAACGGTTTCATAAAGAATCTCCAAGGCATTCTTATTGATATCGCGATGGTTTTCCTGTCCTGCTAATAAATACCGCGTCGAACGCTTGCGGGTTTCGATTGTGAATGTTTTGTCACTAAAATAAAAACCAAAACATTTCTTCGCTTTAATCCTCCCGATGCCCGCTGAAATTCCGATGTCCTTTTCCAAATTGATTAACACATCAAAAGATTCAGACTCGAGTTGGGTTTGGGCTTTTGAACCAAAAATCACGAGACTATCGATATACGGATTATGAAGCAGTAATTGTTTGGCCTGGCTGCTCGTCACCCACGTAACATGATCCTTCTTATATAAATGTAGAAGTGATGTGCAGATTAAAACGTCACCCAAGCTGACGGTGGTGGAAATACCACGATCCAGAAACTCTGAATAACCCGTTTTTATAATGAGGATTCTGCGCGAAGGTTTTGACATTTAAAATTGAACTTCTCGAAAATTAAATCCGGATATTAAAAATAAATGAGACCTTCCACCCTATGCCGCGGCATTTCCACAATAGCGCATGATTAAATTTATTTCGCGGCGGGTATAGGATCCTGCTTTCCGTACGTATTAACGACTTCCTCAACATGTTCCGAGTTGACGCCGATGGGATCCGAGACACTGCGGATTTCAACCGATGAATGACCGTATTGCTGAAAACGATTGGTTTTCACTTTAATATCGCAAGAATTGCATTTCCCGTAAACAGCGCAAGGAACCCACTGGCCTAATAATTTCGGAGGATGCGGATCAAGCAAATGACCCAAAGGAAACCGGTTCGCGTATAAATCAGAATGGCAGCGGAAAATGTTTCCGGCCGGATCAATGAGAAATTCCGTGGTTCGGCAATCGCAGGAACTAATAGCTCTGGAATTCACCGCCTCAGGATATCGCATCGTTCCATAATTTTTGCCCTGATACGGCCCCAGGAATTCTTTAAGCCGAAAATCAATCCCCATGCTTAAAGCCCTTTTTTGCACAACGCGTGTTTCTTCCATGTATTCCGGGTGATCCACCGCCCAGACTCCCACATGATAACCTTTATCCATAAAATATTTCACCCGTTCAAGCAGCACATCCGGATCCTGCTGGCCTCGGTGATAGCTGACGCGAATCGAAGCATAAGGAGCATCCCGCTTAATGCGTCCGGGCGGGATCATTTTCATAAAATAATCAGAATTAACTTCCAAATTGGTCAATAAATCAATGGGTAAATCAGGACGGATAGATTGAACAATGTTATAGAAATGTTTGTGCACCGTAGGTTCCCCGCCCTGCAATGTCAGCGGGATCCCGCTCGAAGTCTGTATCCGGTTTAACCCGCGGATCCAGTCATCCCCGGACATCCAGCGCTTCTTAACAAGGTCACCGCCATGATGGTTGATGCAATAGCTGCACCGCAACATGCAGGCAAACGAAAGAAACACCGCAATATAGTTAAATTGCTCAGGAATGATGATGGGTTTTAATTCTGTAGACAAAATAATAACTCCGTTGATTCCAAATTTTGATTTAGTATACTAAAAAAATCCGGATTTATGAACAGGAAAAAATTATTTCACCTCAGCAGAAACCTTGCGTTCAGATTCTAAATACCGCAAGGCATACAACAAACCAATCAGGCAGGATAGTACAGAAAAAATCCGCCAGGTGGTAAACGTTGACATGGAAACCATAAGCACAATTCCAAACACCCGAACAAACTTCAAAGGCCATAAAGGCGCCAAAGCCAGAATTCCTTCCGAAACAATCATAACTTTGGCAATCCACCAGAATCCCTGATAGATATCATTTTCCTGAAAATGGCCTCTAATCCATAATCCGATCCAGCCAAAATTTTGTCTTAAAAAGATATCGGCAAAAACTTCTCCGCTCCAATATTCTTCTGTCAACTTCCCCACAAATCCACCCAAAAAAACCACACCCACCACACACAGCGCGAGCGAACGGGCATGAGTCATGATGTCCTTATCCGTACGGCTCAATTGATTAACAAACCATAAAAACCAAATCCCGACCCAGAACGATGTTATAAACGTCGCATCGTTATGTGTATCCTGATGCAAAAGCAGCATAATCGACGATAAAACCATGGTGAACGCCGATACATTCAAATAAAACAGATTAGGCCTGATTAAAGCCCAGAATGCCAAGATTGGAAAAAGATAAAAAAACTGCAAAACCAGCGCGGAACGAAAGAAAGATGGAAACGGATCAATGATAAAAGGAAACTGAATGACCTCATGAAACAAGTACGGAATATAAAAATCCGCTTTCAAAAACCAGCCCAACAGCCAGAAGGCCAGCACAATCCTGGCCACACGCGTGTGCATGGACTTAAAATGGTTATTCTCTACTGGAATATTCATAAAAATTTAATTTGGTGATATAAGTATACTGTTTCGAAATTTGGACAACATAGGACGAAATCAACTCATGGCCACGGAATTTACTTCGCAAATAAACATAATACGGTGAATGCCCCGCGCATGGCAATCTTGAGTTATTAAAATAAATCATGCGCATCGGGTAATGATTAACGGTAAAACGCACAAGATCTAGGCTTACATGCCCCCTAAAATCTAAAGGCAAGCTCTGAGGAGAAATTAATATTTCATTTTTAAAGTTGTACATCGACGGAACGAGCTGGCATAAAGCCCATCGCCCAAAAGACTGCGCCCCAGGATGAAACTTGCGCATGATAAGTGACCGCGTGGAGGAAACAAAATTAATACTGACAATAAACAATAAAAGGATTAAGAGAATCCCATATAGACAACTGAGACTGCGGTTGCCTTTTTTAAATAAAATTTTTAATGACTCGACTAAAGGAATTTCCCACATAATTTTATTCGCGAAAATTTTTGAACGATTACGCTTAAGACCTGTTATATATTCCGCTTTTTCCGCCGCTCTTATGAAGCAATTTCACATCCGAAATGACCATGCTCTGTCCAGCCCATTTCATCATGTCGTAAATGGTTAAAGCAGCCGCTGAGACAGCGGCCAAGGCTTCCATTTCAACGCCAGTCTTTCCGGTTGAAACAATTTCCGAGGTAATTTTGACCGCTTTTTTGGGCCGAATAACTTCGATATCAACCTTGACCTTATCAAGACTCAGCGGATGACATAAAGGAATAATCTCCGGTGTTTTTTTAGCCGCCATAATTCCGGCAATCCTGGCTGTTTCAAAAAGATTTCCTTTGGGAGATCCCTCTTTAACTAAAAGCGCAAATGCCTTCGCGTCAAAAATCACTGCTGCGCTTGCAACAGCCCGTCGAGTGGTAACGGTTTTCTGGCTGATGTCCACCATGCCCAAGCAAGACGGTTGTTTTATTTTTTTTACCATAATTTCCTCTGTAGTAAATTCAAATTAAAGATCTTCTTTCCAAGCCGTAATTTTTCCTAACGACCGTTCTTTCTTCTTAACCGAATTTTTCTTTTTTAACTTTAATATTTTTTCTTTCAACGCGGCCGGACGTTTGCGTTTCTGTCGTCGTAATTTCTCAGCTTGATGTTTCTTGGCGCGCTTGCGTTCGTTATATAATTCCTCAACTGCTTCAACCAATTGTTCCCTGGCAAAAAAACGATTGGCGTATTGCGTGCGATGGTCCTGGCACTTGACTCTGATACCGGTCGGCCGATGCACAAGCGTCACACAGGTTTGAACTTTATTGGCATTCTGTCCGCCTGGACCGGAAGATGTATCAAAGACCTCTTCTATATCGTGTTCCGCGATATGCAATTGGTCCATTTTTATTTTTAATTTTTTTGCCTTCTCAGATCCCAGAAGCATCAGCCAATCCTTTGTAAAAAACTACCCGTTTCGCCGATATAAGACAGCCGACCAGTATTTTCCCTTGATTGTCTTAACACATTTTAATGGAAGCGATGAAAATCCTTTTCTTAAGACTGAAAGGTTTTCCAATGATATGCCGGATACCGCGAGCCAACCGTTTGGTTTAACTCGTTCTAAAATATTTTTCTTGAGATGAACCAAATCATGGGTAACCAAATTAGCCAGAACCAAATCATAGGCTTTGCGCGTCTTTAACCGGGCAATATCTTTATGCGTAATTAATGCACTGGAATATCCGTTAACTTTGAAATTCGCCTTGGCCGCGTGAATACACATATCATCGACGTCAATGGCATGAACTTCTTTCCCCCCGACCTTAAGAGCCACCAGCGCTAAGATTCCTGTCCCTGTTCCAATATCCAGACAAGACTGAAACTTTCCCTTCAGCCCTTCAATCAGTCGCGACATAAAACGGGTTGTTTCATGCAGGCCTGTGCCAAATGAACTGATGGTGTCTAATAATATAAAATTACGTTTTCCAAATGTATATTGTTCTTTGCACCACACCGGCACAACGTCGATGGTTTTGGTCAGACGAAAAGGTTTCCAATCCGTTTTCCAGCGCGTTAACCAGTCATCCTGGTATAAAACCCCGCTGCTGATTTTTAATCCTTTTAATTTAAAAAAACTCAACTGATGGACATAGGCATCCGCTGTTTTTTGGTCCTTGCAGTAGAAAGATAATCTTGAACGCCCGTCTATTTCCTGTTCAATAAGATCTTCCTGTTTAAAACCTCGCGCCTGCAGCAATCCCTTAAGCACATCCCTTGTTCCCAAAGGAACCTTGGGCACGAGAATTGAAACTTCGAATACGCTATTTTTTAATTTATCTTTGTTCATAAAAAGTAAAAAAAAATTACAATTAAGCTTTCATTAGACTAGCCGTAAAGGATATGCGCGTCAACAACCATTCTGGCCAAAAATAAAACTCCCCGAGATACTTATCGAGGAGTTTTAGGCAATTAATTGATCACTGGACTTTAGAAACGTTTTGCGCTTGTTCGCCTTTATCCCCTTTAATCAATTCAAATTCAACATCCTGACCAGGCGAAAGAGTTTTATAACCTTCTCCTTGAATAACGGAATAATGAACAAAAATATCCGACCCGCCCTGATCTGTCACAATAAACCCATAACCTTTTTGATTGTTAAACCATTTGACCTTTCCTCTATTCATTACCGCCGCCTCCTTCTATCGCCGACCGATTAAAACAACGACAAACAAAAAAGCCGCTGAGAAATATCCTCAGCGGCTTAATATTGAAACTCGTTTATGTATACATTCAGTACAAGCATAATTCTGGTTTAATTATAATTTTTGACATTAAACACTGTCAACCAGAATCTTACTTTTTAAATTCAATCAAGGACGGGGCATAATCTTTAGGCTGTTCAAAACCCAGAAGATTTAAAAGCGTTGCCGCCACGTTGGCCAAACCTCGGTCTTTGAAATCAGCCATCCGGTATTCATCTTTATATCCGGGATCAAAGATGGCGCACGGCACAGGATTGAGCGAATGCGCCGTCGATACCTGGCGTTTTCCGCCTTTAACCGTAAACATCTCATCCGCGTTGCCGTGATCCGCTAAAACGACCGCGATGCCATCCAAATCTTTGATGGCTTCAAGCATCTTGGTCAACCCTTGGTCCACCGCTTCAACAGAAACAATAATCGCCTCCGGCACTCCCGTATGGCCGACCATATCTCCATTTGGATAATTAATACGGCCGAATTTATATCGGCCGCTTTTTAACAATTCAATGGTTTTATCCGTGATTTCATCGGCTTTCATGCGCGGCGCCTGATCAAAACGGATTCTATCCGACGGAATCTCAACATAAATTTCTAACTCTTTATTAATATATCCGGACTTATTGCCGTTCCAAAAATACGTCACATGACCATACTTCTGAGTTTCCGAAATGGCAAAGGATGTGATGTGATTGGCGCACATATATTCACCGACAGACCGCTCAATCACCGGAGGATTAACCAAATAATGGCTCGGGATGTGTAAATCACCGTCGTATTGCATCATGCCGGCAAAAAGAACATCCGGTACGCGCTTACGGTCGAATTTATTAAAATCTTTTTGTTCAAAAGCCATGGAAATTTCAATGGCCCTGTCCCCGCGGAAATTAAACATAATAACGCTGTCGCCGTCTTCGATGGTGCCGACAGGACTGCCGTCATCCTCAATCACAAATGAGTCCAGATATTGATCCGTGCTTTTGGGATCCTCTTTATAATAAGTTTCAACCGCCTCCATGGCAGAATTAAAACGCCGGCCTTCACCGAGGACATGCGCCTTCCAACCGCGTTCAACTATTGTCCAATCCGCGTTATACCTGTCCATGGTCACAACCATTCTTCCGCCGCCGGAGGCAATCTTAAACTGACATCCATAGGTTTTATTGAGTTCGGCTAAATGTTTTTCCGTCTTCTCAATATAGATTGGCGCTGATTTTTCATGAACATCACGGCCGTCTAATAAGGCATGCACGCACGCGTTTTTAACGCCGCTTTTGGCCGCCTGCGTTAACAGCGCCAATAATTGATCAATATGAGAATGAACATTTCCATCCGACAGCAAACCGATCAAATGCAAATACTTGTTGTTCTCTTTAACTCGGTTGACCAATTTTTCCCATGTCGGAGATTTAAAAATTTCACCGGATTCGATGGAGCGTTTGACCAATGTCGCGCCCTGATCAAAAACCCGTCCCGCTCCCAAGGCATTGTGACCAACTTCGCTGTTTCCCATATCATCATCCGAAGGCATACCGACGGCCGTACCGTGGGCCTTTAGAGTGGTATACAATTTTGACTTCATCAATTCATCCAGGGTTGGTGTCTTGGCTAAAAAAACGCCGTCGCTTTCATCGCGTTTACCCAAGCCGACACCGTCCATAATAATTAAAACCACCGGGCCCTTGCGTCCAGTGAAACCGTCTATTTTTCGTAATTCTAGAGACATACCATCAACTCCTTACCATCATTAAAACGTGACTTTTGGAACTTCCCTTGACCGTTCATCCGCCTTAAAATAAACAGCCGGATTAGTCACACCTGTTTGTGAACAAAAAAACCTGCCAAAAAATGATCTTTGGTAGGCATTAAAAATCTGGACGGACTGATTATAACGCATACGCTCGACCGCAATGCGATTTTCCGTCCCTTCCAATTGAGCTTGTAAGTCGAGAAAATTCTGGTTGGCTTTCAAATCAGGATAATTTTCGGAAACCGCAATCAAACGGGATAAGACTCCTGTCAATTGATTGGCCGCCTCGACCTTCTCCGAAACAGTTGGAGCCGCTGCCCATTGACTTCTTAATTTGGCAACTTCCGTAAAAATCGAACTCTCATGAGCGGCGTAACCTTTAACCGTATTCACTAGGTTAGGAATCAAATCAAAACGTCGCTGCAATTGATTTTCAACCTGGGCCCAGGATGATTTCACTTGTTCATCTAAAGTAATGGCGTGATTATAGCCGTTTTTGTACCAACCGAATGCCATGAGTCCGATGACTGCCAGCACGCCTAAAAAGATTAAAAAATTCTTCATCTTGATTTCCTTTCCTAAATTATTACCAATCACAAAACTAATAATAAATATTTTTGATGGAACTACCAACCTCCACTAGCCCCGCCGCCGCCGCTCATTCCGCCTCCGAAACCGCCAAACCCGCCTGAACTTCCGCCTCCGAATCCGCCGCCAAATCCTCCAGAGCTTCCTCCATACCAATAACCTCCGCCACGATATCCACCTGATCCAGACGAACCATTGTAAATGAAACTAAAAATAAAAATTACCAAAATAAAAAGCAAAAGTAACCAGATAATTTCACTTTCTTGCGAAGATGCTCCGACCCGATTAAGAATGGTCTGTTCATCGCCGGTAATTGCGACATTATACTCTTTGGCTATCAAACTGACAATAGCCGATACCCCCTTAGAAATTCCGCCGGAGAAATTAGAATTTTTAAATTCAGGGACGACAATATTTGAAATGATACTTTTACAAATAATGTCGGGAAGAGCGCCTTCCAATCCATAGCCCACTTCGATACGCAATTCTTTATCATCCCGGGCAATAAGAAAAAGCACGCCGTTGTTCTTATTTCTTTGCCCGACTCCCCACTGGCTGAATAAATTTGCAGCGTAGGACTCAATAGTTTCCGGCTGGATAGACACGACCGTGGCAACAGCGACTTGAGCCGTGGTTTTATCCTGCAGTATCGTTAATAATTTGGACAGCTTAAGCTTATCCGCTTCATTGATTAATCCAGCCCCGTCATAAATATAACCATCCGGCGCGGCAGGATAAAGAGGCTGGCTTGAAAACAGCAGACTGTTTACGGGGCAAATGACGAAGAATAAAAATAACACTGTGGTTAAAAGAAACTTGTTCATGTGTCAACTAAATCAATGAGCTGTTCTAATTTGGCAATCAGTTCGATGAATAATCCATCGACCTGTTCTGAAGTCATTTTCTGATGGTTCATTCGGGATTGATTGATCTTCTCCAAACTGGATAGGTCCAACTTGAATTCCTCTCCCAAGGATTTGAAAATTGCTATTCTTGAGCCTGAAAAATTTTTTCCGCGAAGGCGTAAAAGATTTCCAAAAATAGGAATCAACGCTTTCACAGAATCATGCAATAACCGCTCTTTCGTATCCGCCGCAAGGCCGCATTCCAAATAGGCCTGGCGAATCCTTAAAAGTTTTCCTTTGAGCTGCTGTTCACAAAAAATTCGAAGGTTTGAACCATCAATGACCAACTCACCAAGGATATCCTGCCCATATAAAAGAATATGTTGTTCTTTCATATCTAAAAATTCGATAGGAAATACATCTAATGACCGGGCCATATATTCCCTGGTCAGAAAAAGCGGTGCCGTGATTTTCTTTTTTTGCCCCTGTTTGACCAGATGAAGGCTTGATTTAAGGACCTCGAAATCAAGTTTCTTGACGACGACCATTAAATTAATATCCGATACTGTCGGAACATAATTCCCACTGGCCGCGGAACCATAAACAGAAATGGATAAAATATTATCCTGATGGATTGATATGATTTGTTCGACATAACGATGAACATCATTACGCACGAATTCCGGAAGCTGTTGAATATTTTTTATCTCAGCCATAATAAATCTTTTTTGAAAATTAAATTATTTTGTTTTTTCGCTTTTAGGGACCGGGGGTTTCCCAAAATGTTTTAGTTGCGGGTCATGGTAGGTAACCCAGGCTTGGGCGTAGTTTTCAATCCAGTCTTCCGCGGCCTTGTCAAATCCGACGTCAAATCCGGCAATTTCGCTTTCCAGCCATTTATGGCGGTTGATTTCTTCAACCACACGCTTATCTTTGAGTAATTTTTTTGAATCAAGTTGCACGATTTTGCCTTTCTTGAAAGGAAACAACCGCATTTTACTCTTCGATATCCAACTATGCAAGCGATTCATAGCAATTCCTCTCCGTCAATTTTGTTTATAACGTTCAAAACCGTTAATCGTAAATGTACTGCTGGGTACAATAGCATTTAACGTTGAAAAAAGAATATACCCTTCCTTACCCTTGGCATTAAAACCGGCATCATTAATAAAAACTAGAAATTCCAGATTATTGATCTGATCAATACGGACAATTTTAACTCTTTTTACGACGAAGGACTCATTGCCTGTCCCGTTGCCAAAATAAATATCGAAACTTTCATTCTTATCGATACTTCCTAAATCATCCGCCCGAACATTGAAAGCCGTTAAATTGACAAGGCAAAAAACCATAACAACTGAGAAAAACACAGCCATTTTATTATTGTTCATAAACCGCTCCAGGATGGATTGTTTTTGTCATCAATTTTGAACGAATATGATAGCCAATGATACCAAAGGCAACGGCCACATTTAAAGAATTTTTAATGCCGTCCATCGGAATTTCAATGGCCTGATCGCATAACGAAATCAGTTCATCAGAAATACCGCTTATTTCATTACCCACAACCAGACAAACCTTGGACTGAGGTTCAAATTGATCGTGCTCAATACTGCCGGCTATCTGCTCCAACAGGACAATCTGATAACCTGCCGACTTAAGCTCGTTTAATAACTCAAGGATATCTTTACGGTATTCCCACGGCACATTTTCCTGCGCCCCAAGCGCTGTTTTTGCAATCGACGACTGCGGCGGATAACCGGTAATCCCGCATAGCCAAATTTTTTCAACACCAATGCCGTCGGCTGTTCGAAAAACAGCGCCCACATTATAAAGACTGCGGATGCTGTTTAAAACCACACAAACCGGCAGCCTGGATTGTTTGGATCTGTCCACCTGACGCAGGACAATTTCATCATGGCCTAATTTACGCATATTTAAATACCAACAAAACTATTTTCATCTTTTCCATTAATAAATGATTAACGGCACGTTAAGAAATACAATCCGGCAAAAACTTTGGGGTCTACCAAGCATCCTTGGGATTTCATTTTTTGAAGCCACTTGATAACGGCATTCATCGGAATTTCAAAGACTTCAATGTTTTCCGTATGATCGCCGCCTCCCTGATTTACCTTGGTCAACCCTTGGGCCAAATACAAGGTCATGAGATCGCAAGAAGATCCCGGAGAAACAGGCCCGGTTAATATCTTCGTAATCTTAGCGGCTTTATAACCTGTTTCTTCCAAAAATTCACGCTTTGCCGCCGAGGCCATGGATTCCTTGGTTTTAAGCCCTCTGTCATTAACCAATCCCGCCGGAAATTCAATGCAATACTTATTAATCGGCGGACGAAACTGTTTAATTAATATAACACGCTCATCTTTGGTTTTACCGACGATCACAACAATACCCGTGCAGTTGGTTCGCTGTGAAAATTCCCAACCGCCCAGCTGAATCAACCTGAGAAACTTCCCTTGTTTAATAACTTTCGGTTTATCTGTTTTCTGAATCACTTTTCGCACGAAAAATTCCTTGCACCGCTTAAATTATTTTTTGGACTAAAAATGATTGGTTCTCGCAATTAAAAATCAAACAAGCTTCTCCCATTCTTTCTTAACCAAATCAACTAAAGGAGCAATGGTTCGTTCTGAGAAATCAAATTCAATCCCGGCGGCACGGTACAATTCAGGGAGCGGACGAGAGCCACCCAGTTTTAATCCATTTCGGTAATTGGCCAAGGCTTGTTTGGGATCTGTTTTAGCCTGGCGCCACAATTGCAGCGCGCCCAACTGCGCAATGCCATATTCGATATAATAAAACGGAACTTCAAAAATATGCAGCTGTCTGTGCCACACATATTCCCTTATATCTTCAAGCCCTTGCCAGTCGACCAAATCGCCTCCAAAACGCTTATGCAAAGAGACCCACATATTACGGCGGTCTTGCGGTGTATGTTTTGGATTTTCATATAACCAATGTTGAAAAGCATCAATGTTGGCAACCCAAACCAGGACTTCAAGAATATCTTCCAGATGTTCCCGTTTGGAACGGCGGGTATCCTGCGGAGAATAAAAAACATCGATATGTTCCCCAGCTAAAAGCTCCATCGCCATAGACGCCACTTCAGAAAACTCCATCGGCGCGTGACGGTATTCGACGAGCGGATCTTGGGCGCACGCCAAGGCGTGAAACGCATGGCCGCCTTCGTGCAAAAGCGTCCGGACATCCCGCTCCAGGCCAACCGCATTCATAAAAATAAACGGTTTTCTGGATTCACATAACGTGCTTTGATATCCTCCCGGAGCTTTACCTTTGCGGCTGGCCAAATCCAGCAGACCCATTTCCCGCATTTCATTGAATTGTTCGCCAAGTTCAGGATCGGTGTTTTGAAAAACTGTTAAAGTTTTTGAAATCAATTCATCCACCGTCCCAAAAGGCTTTAAGGCTGGCTGACTGAACGGATCAACCGACGTATCCCAGGGACGAATTTTTTCTAATTTCATTTGTTTGCATCGCAAAGCAGTAATTTCTTTTAACAACGGGACCATATAATTTTCCATGACCCGGTGATATTTTTTGCAGTCTTCCGGCGTGTAGTCAAACCGGTGATAGGCCTTGAATTGGTAGTCGCGAAAATTGGCAAAGCCCGCGTTCTTGGCCACGGTATTGCGCAGGCCCCTCATTTTTTCGAAAATGTTTTCAAGCTTTTCACAATCCTGAAGCCTTCGCTCTGCAGTGGCACGCCAGGCTTTCTCCCGAATAGCTCTATCCGGCTCTAGTAAATATTTGCCCATTTCCGGCATGGTGCGTTCTTTGCCTTCAAACACAACCGTCATGGCTCCGCTAACGGTTTGATATTCCTGCGATAAGACATCAATTTGAGTCTGCAGCGGCACGTTATCATCGACAAATAATTCAATATTACATTTCACATCCCGGATATAAACCTCATATCGTTTTTCGTCCAGACCATAAATTTCCAGCTCCTTTAAAAACTTATGGTTTAAACGGTCATCAAGCGGTTTAATGGCTGGGACAATTGTTTCGATAAAATCTTTATAATTCGCGGCGCGCTTGGAATCATCGGTCTGGCAGGTCATATAAATATATAAAATCGACCCGTGCTGATTGACCGCGGCGTCTAATTCGGAACGATCTAAGACAAAATTTTCCAGGTCTTTTGATGAACGGATCGACCGCAGATACAATTGTTCATACAATCCTGTAACAGCTTTAACATCGGACAAATCAATATCATCAGGAACGAAATTGCGGTTTTGAAATTTTGGAATCTCACTCAAGTTAAGCAATGAAACATTCGTCATAGCAACTCCCGACTTTTTCGGCTTTTTTAATCGATCATTTATTAAAATCATTACTTACAACGCGCAAATTATAACAAATTATAGATATTCAACGAAATCATTTCTTTACTGTCGTCCGTATAGAAAAACCCCTTGACAAAAGTTCATTTTACCTTATATTAAGGGCTCTGGGTTACCTAGGCAAATGCCTCATACCCGCTAATTTTAACGAGTTACGATTAAAAACGAGGTTTCTTATGTCAAAAATATGTGCGTTGTGCGATAAAAGCCCCGCGACCGGAAACAAGTACCGCAGACGCGGTATGATCAAGCGCAAAGGCGGCGCCGGTTCTAAAATCGTCGGTAAAACCCTGCGCAAAGTCATGCCCAACCTCCAGCGGGTCAAAATTGTCCTGGCTGGCACTGTCAAAAGAACATATGTCTGCACATCCTGCATCCGGGCTGGAAAAATCGTAAAAGCTTAATTTGTCATTCCATTTAAAGAAAAAGACCAATGTTTACTCATTGGTCTTTTTTATTTTCTATCTTAAAAATTCGATTAGGCCATTCTGATGTCTTTAAGTTTCAGCTGGACGACCGGCGCCTTATTCCAATCATCAATGATCAAACCATAGGCTAGGTCCAACTTTTTGCCTGGTTTGATGAGCGGCTGGAAATCACTCATTCCAAAACCCACGGCGGATATGCTGTTCTCCCCATCCGT
>JAHFGF010000156.1 GCA_023247595.1 Candidatus Omnitrophota bacterium | reverse complement strand
TTGAGCCAAAACAATCTGCGGTCTAAAGTTTTCACCGGATGAAACAGCTGGTGATGGTTATACCAATAAATGCTGACATAAAAAAAGCTCACCACAAAACTCACGAACTTAGGAAGCAATTCACTCAAGGCATGCCAGAGCTCTTGGGATAAATGCGCGCCATGCACCTCGGGAATGCGCAATTCTAAAACAAGAAGTGTGATCACAATGGCAAAGACGCCATCGCTAAACGCGTCCAACCGCTGGGTAAAGGATTTGGGGAATTCCATCGATTCGTAATTTTTTTTCATCAAAAACCCAGTTCAATCAGGCAGAAAGACACTTTATAACAAACAAAAATAGCTACACCGCCGACAACTCCGGAAAGCATTACCGATAGATAATTCTGCCGGTGAATCTTTTGGGCCAACAACACAATAGCCACAACAATCAAAAACTCGCCGAGGATTATATAATACGGCGTGTGTAAAAACATTTTGCAATTTTGATAGGCCCACCATTTTGTTTTCAAAGCCATTTCTTCATAAAACGGAATATTAATGGCCCCGACAAATCCAGCCAACCAAATCCCCCAGCCGCGAAAGCGTTCGACAAACCAGAGGCCTAACACAGCAAATTGAACCGCAACCACTTCCCAGGCAAACGGCATCCAAAGCGGCGACCGCCAGAGCATTGGCCCGCCGCCAATCGCATAATCCAAAGTATGCGTATGGTCAACCAGCCAGGCGTCAGCGATTAATTCCGTAAAGCCCAAGGCCAACCCAAAACAGATCAAGCGAAATATCAATAAATCACGACGGGCAATGGCATACGCAATCAGGATAAGATTATCAAAGAGATTTAAAACCATTCCGGTCCGCCAGTCGGACCACGGCACATTGGCAAAAATAATTACGGCCAAGATATTTAAAAAAATCGTAAATACAACGATTTTTAACCGTTCATTATTATTTGGGATGGCCATAGGCTGTGTAATCAATCCCCAACTCTTCCATGTCATTTTTCAGCGGCCCATGGAAACCGAACGGCGTTTCAGAAAAAAACGCGTCGATCATATCTTTTTGCGTGACTTGCGCCCTTCCTTCAGCCAAAACAAGGCTTTCCGATTTCTTTGAGACTTTTTCCCTGGCCACGTCCCGAAGAAAAAACGGCACTTTACTAATCAATAGTTCAAATTTTTCCTGCGTACTTTTTTCCCAAACAATCGTCATACCCGTTTTCCCCCTGAACTAAATATCCTTGCCGTTATAAGAAGTTCTTTTGATAGTCGACAAATCAATACTCCGAAGGGAACGGATATTGATGGCTGCCATTGATTTGCCGGTCGGGTCCAAGCCCTCGCCAAACGGGCCGCAGCCGCAAACGGCGCAAAAACGATGTTTGATTTGATGTTTATTAAATGTATAGGTGGAAAGATTGGATTCGGGGGTCAGGAGCTTTAATTTTTGCCTGTCAACAAACCAGAGCAGATAACCGCGTTGGGAACAGATGGAACAATCGCATTCAACGACACCGCTTATGTCACCTTCAACTTCATATGAAATTTTTCCGCAATGACAACCGCCCTGATAAAGCATACCGGCTCTCCTGATGATGGGTTCAATAGAACAAAAATGAAAACCCTAAAAACATTTGCGATTATACCTGCTTTAAATGGTTTAATCAACCTTGTTGACCGAGATATCCATCACAAAACACAGGCGGCTACGGTCAAAAATTTTCCTACCCATTTATTTCAATACTGTGCTATAGTCCAGCCATTATTCTTCATTCATAACGGTTTAAATTTTTCTACGTATTTATCCCTTCATCAAATTGAATAACTGTAACGCAACACCCGTCTTTTCAAATTTTTAACTCTAGGCCAAAGGCTATGAAAAAACACGTAATAATTTTGATCCTATTGGGGTTTTTATGTATTCACTTGTCTTCTGTATGGGCCTGTGACCAATGCGACAACCCATCCTCCTACAGAACCCAAACCAGATACCAAAATCCGCAAAACTTAGGGTTTATCCACGGCTATTATCCCAACGAATTTTCGGAAAATTTTTCTGAAAGCTCTTCATTAACCCCGGAAGAAGCTGGACATTACATCCTGGGGACTACGCACCGAAATTATCGATATCTTCCGACCGTAAGTGTAAGCGAACAGCCTCAAACCGTTTTAACCGATAGCGCCCAAGTTCTTATCTCCGCGGCCCGCGCGGTTCATATCCAAGAAAATATAATCCCTTTAACAGCTTCATCCAACCGCCCACCCAGATTTAACGACAGCATTGACCTGCCCCAAGTCATTCGAGAACACCAATGGACTCTTAAAATCAACATCCAATAATTTCCATCCAGATTTAATCATCCTTTATTTCAAAGCAACCAACACAGCTCCTACCAGCATCAACACAACACCACTGCACTGCATCAGCCCCAAACGTTCTCCAAAAAATAAAACTGATAAAATAACAGTGAATAAAAGACTTAACTTGTCTAAAGAAGCAACAACCGAAACGCTACCATTTTCCAACGCACGAAAATACAAAAGCCATGATATGGTAGTCGCCAATGCAGACAACATCAACGCAGCCAATCCTCTTTTATCTAAGACAAACGGATTAACCCACTCATGCCGCAAGGCAACGAACACCGATAAAAAACCGCACACCATCAATGTCCTTATTAAGGTGGCGGTATTAGACGGAATTGCGGCAAGCCCCCATTTCAACAAGACCGCGGTTAATCCAGCAAAAAATGCCGACCCCAAAGCACACCACTGCCAATGAGTAATCATAAACCCTCTTTCTTTATGGTTTTAACCAATCGTTTTTTCGCCCGCGGCTGCACAATTTTTTCTTTTTGTTTTCGAGTCAGCAGTTTGATGCGCCGCTCTTCAAGAATGGCGAGTTTGTAATATTTATATAGTTTGGAATAGACAAGTTTTGCGGGCAGGCGCGTCTTGACGTATTTGGAACCGCCGCCTTTATTGTGAAGGACAACGCGTTTTTCGAGATCGCTGGTGTAACCGGTGTAGTAACTTCCGTCGGAACATTCGAGGATATAAACGTGGAACTGACTACGGCGCTTAATCTGTTTGCGTTTGACAGGCACCGTTGTCCTCCCCGGCATTAATTCGTCGTGAGGACACCGCCGGTTGTAATCGAATAACTTAGGGTTCCCTGGCTGGCGCTTAACGGTATGGCAGTAACCGTATAAGCGTAATCGGAAATGTTAGCCGCAAAATTATAGCCGTTACTTGTCGCGGCAAAAAAATCTTTGTTCAAATACGGCGGAGCCGCGCCGATAAGCGACGTGGTATCCGACGGATAATGACCGTTGGTGATGGAATACGTTTCAAGGGCGGTAGAAATGGTCTTAAGTGTCGCCTGGGCTGTAGTTTGATTGCTCGCTACCTTGGCCCTTAAAAGATTAGGGATTGCGATACCCGCCAATAAAGCGATGATGGCGACAACAATTAATATTTCAACTAATGTAAAAGCTTTGCGTTTATTTTTCATAAAAATCTTATAACACACAACTTTTCCCATGGATAGCACTATTATGCAAAATTATCAGTTGCTTGATTTTTGAACAAAACAAGGCAAGAGAGGATTTTTTAGAAATTTTAAACAACGGATTGATTTTCAAAAGACAAACCCAACCCGGCCGGGATGGCCAGCTTGCCTTTCATCCGTCTTAAAACTTCATTCTTCCAGGTATCCGCTTGAGTGATGGGAATATAAAACAAATCAAAGAATTCCGTGGGCCTTAAAAAATCCGGATCTTCCTGATACAGAACGACAATTTTCTGACGATCAAACTTGGCCGCCAAATAACCCAACTGAAATACAGCTTCCTGAGAAGCTGCAAGGCTCGCGTCAACCGGACTTTGAGAACGAGAATATATATGAAAGTCCGGCGATAATACAAAAATCACAAAATCCACGTCCAGACAACGGTTCATCCGATCCATCAATGACTCCTGCCCAACAACCTTCGGGATAGTCACAATGTTCATTGGAAGTTTTTTTAAAAAACCAGTGACTTCCTCCTGCAGACGTTCATCATTCCCTGTTACG
>JAHFGF010000155.1 GCA_023247595.1 Candidatus Omnitrophota bacterium | reverse complement strand
GAATTTTCCGGCGCTCTTGAATCCACTGAAAAAGATTCATCCCTTCTATGTATTCCAACGCCAACCAGCCATAGCCTTGCTCGTCGTCAATTCCCCAATCATATAAATGCGCAGAAAATTTTTGCAACGAGGAACCTTTGATATATTGCTGATACACAATGCGCTCCGTATGAAAATGCGACTCGCGGTCGACGATCTGGCCACGATCAAACGCTTGTCCATATTTAAGATCGCGCGATAAGGCAAATATTTTAATCACACCTCTCTTCGATCCGTTGGTCGCTTTATAAACCTGACTCAAATGGGTTTGGGCAATTTTTTCTCCCAACGTCCATTTTCCAATCTGTCTTGGAATGCGATCACCAACAACTGCGGCCGCCTGCTGTAAAATTTTAAGCGCCACGATCGCCTTCCTTTGCGCCGCGATCGCCCAACCTTCGTATTTGTAACTCTCGTGCAGATGAATCTGCTGGATAACAAAACCGATTTCCTCGGCGGTGAATGAATACACCGCCAAAATATCCTTGATGTCCTCTTCCTCAAGATTCCAAACGACTTGCCCATCGATCGTCCGGTACGCCACGTAGGTATTCGGCGGAATTCTAAACCAGCCGGGCCCGGCTAAATATTGTTCCAGCTTACGTAAGGCGCGGCCAAGCAGCCGGAATTTCTCGGCGACAAACGGATCGTCGCCGCGGTCGGCTTCTTCAAACATCCTCGACGCGGTAATCGGATGAGCCATGCGGGCGCTAAAAAGTTCGGATGAATTCAAGCCGGTGACTCCGCTCGCCGCGGCCCAGCGGCCATTTGTTTTTGTCACCATATAATAGAGAAGGTCCTGCTCATTTTTGACAAAGTCATGATGACTGCTTTGCCCGCGGTTCCACCGGGTGCCCACACTCACGCCGGGAATACGGCCCAAAATTTTTAAAGTTTGTTGTGGCCCAGCGTCTTTAAGTTTTTTCTGGACGCGTACAAAATTTTCCGGCGGGATACTGACCGAAATTCCGCCCACCTTTTCTACCGTGTCTTTCATCACGCGGTCTCCGATTAAATAAAATTCAAATCCAGCTACAACCAAATAAGACCCGATGGAATTGAAATTGAGACCCATCCCGGCGCTGATCACAACCCCGTCGCCGTCAGCCTGCCAGCTCATCGGTACAGCCGCGTTAAGAATAGGAATGCCTTTTTCTTGGCGCAGCTTAAATGTTGCTTGGATTTTATCGGTGGTAAGCCTCTCGTTGTGAGGCCTGACCTCGGCGCCCTGGATTTCTTTGCCTCCGGGTGTGATGTCAACAACAATTTCCGTACCGCGCACGCTGACGACAAAATGTTCGTCCCACAACGTTGTTCTCACGCGGACAACGTCGGCGGATATTCCTTGATGGTTGAGTTGTTCCGCAACCCAGCAAGCGCGCACAAAATAATCATCGCCTTGCAATTTTTTATTCCATATCGTCAGAGCGTATCGATTTTTTCGATCCAGATGCGTCTGAATTGTGCTTTGCGGATGGCGCAAATCCTGGGCCCAGCCGTATTGTTCCGGCTTAAATTTCCGACGGGCCACGCGCAGCGTATCAAAAATTATTTCTCGTGTTCCAATGGAAATCTGCCGCCGCAGCTGCCCAGACAATAATGTCTTTGCTGAATTTCCATTAACAATGCCTATCAGCGCTATTGCCCCAATAGCGAGGGCAATAAGGATAAGCGGATGATGGAGCGCGCTCATCGACAAAGCGAAAAGTTCCGTCGGCGCAAAAGTCGGTGCGGTTAAAGAATGCAGGCCGCGCTCTTGCTTGACAGGCAATAATGGCAATGTTACAATTTCGCCAGTTAATGAAACAAGGAGTTTATTTTGCGCATCAGTGGATTCATCTGGGAAGAGTGGAATATTGATCACATCGCCCGTCATGGAGCGACGCCCCAGGAAGTAGAGGAAGCCTGTTTCAATCAGCCTGTATGCAGAAAAGCCAGGGAAGGCCTTTACTGGATTTACGGACAAACCGACGCCGGACGTTATCTGTTTATTGTCCTTCGCTTCAAACCCACCAATATCGTCTATGTTATTACCGCCAGAAGCATGACGGATAGCGAACAAAAATATTATCAAAAAGAAAGGTAAGAAATTATGAAGAAATCCCTCCCTCATTTCAAAACTGATGCCGAAACCGCTGACTTTTTTGATTCCCATGATTCCACGGAATATTTGTCCCAAACTAAATCCGCCCGACTTTCTTTCCCTAAACCCACGCACAAAATTGTTATCGAGCTTGGAGAAAAACAGTGGCAACGGCTTCGCAAACTTGCCGGTTCCCGAAAACTTTCCTACACCCGGATACTGCAGCGATTGGTTTCCAAAGAGCTGTTGTCGTCCCGATAAATAATTCCCATCTAAACGATTACGAATCGTCGCCATCATCGCCAAAATCCCGACGAGCGCGAGGACGCTGCCAACAATTATGCCGGTGCTGGAATCGGCGTGCGCAAAAAACTCCGTCGGTGCAGAAGGCAAAAAGTAAACGTAATCATCATCTTCATCTTCATCATCTTCATCTTCATCATCTTCGTCATCTTCACTATCGAAATCGTAGGTGCCGTAAGTTTTTTTCTTCCATGCCAGGGCCGTCTCTTGAATAAACTTTCGTATCGAAAGCTCATCGAGGACTTGGGCCCCTTCTTCTCGAACCCGTTGTAAAATGACCAGTGCCTGCGATTTCGCAGCGCGCCGCGCTAAATGTTTAATCACGTTTTTCAAATTCAACACGCCCTGCCAAAGATTGCCGGCGCCTTCAATAAATCGCGCGGTCTCGGCATCCGTCAAATTCAATGCCTGTTTGACACGTTGAAACAGAATCGCCCGTTTTTTCAGAATGGCTTTCTCTTCAGCGGCTGAAAAATTTTCCAAAAGACACGGCTCCGCAGCAAGATCCTCGAATAATTTCCCTGGTTCGATCACTAAACACTTGTCCTCATAAATAACTTTTGCCTCGGGAAATGCGGCCTGCAATAAATCTACCGACGGAAGACCGTGCATAAATACCGGACGATAAAAATCTATGTCTTCGTCTGTGTCCGTGTATATCGACTCGTAGCGAAGCGCAAAAGATTCATCTGCTTTTTTATTAGAACTTTCCAGGACCTCTGCTTCAAAACTATTCATTTCAACCAAAAACTCCGACATCTGCGACAGGCCATCTTCGGTGTGCAAAGCCAAAGAAGGATACCGACGGACGAATTCAAGTAAAGCCTTGACCGCCGGATCCCGACGCTGCAGTTCATCCAAAAATTCTCTTTGCTGTTGTTGTAACTTCTCAACTAAATTCCACAGCCGGTCTATAATTTCCTGCGAACGCGTCGTTAAACGCATTTCTTCTTTGATGCGCGCTTGAAGACGGAGAATAACCTGGGGCAGCGTGCCGAATTTTCCATCAAGGAAAAGATGCAAATACTTTATGTCGGTTTCGCTCAAATTAAAAATGCTGGTGTGATCTTTCGCCGACTTATTCACCTGCGCCATTGCTGAAATCCCGATGGCAATAGCGGCCATTACAATGCCGAGTGCGAGCATCATCGCAACTGGATGATGCCCATTGCCCGTCGCCAACGCGAAGAGTTCCGACGGCGGGAAAACGAGCAGGGTGGGGACAAAATTTTCCGTCGCATTGACAAAATCAAGAATGGGTGTTAAATTTAAATCGCCAACAAAAGAGAGGAAAAAGTTATGAATACTATTGCTTCTAAAGCTAAACGACATATTGCCAGAGCTAGAGAGTTGTCTTCCCGCGTCAAAACTCCGACTAAACTCAAGGAAGCCGAGATCATCGCCAAAATTCGCAGAGACCGCGAGTCGATCTGGGAGGCTAAAATTGCGGCTCGTACTTGATTCCAACGAATACATCTTTGCCCTCGGGACACACCGCAAAAAATCTTGCGAACTGCTCATCGATAAAATTGCCGACACCCTCCCCAAGCATTTCATCCACTTGGTCCCTTTTGAACTTGGAGCAAAATATGAAGAGCGTGGGCTGAAAAAGGCGGATGCGTTTATCGCCGGATTTACAGAATGGTCAGGATCAGAATTTCTTATCAGCGAAAACAGAC
>JAHFGF010000154.1 GCA_023247595.1 Candidatus Omnitrophota bacterium | reverse complement strand
AAATTGTCCGTATCTGATTTTACGTTTATCTACGGGGGCGGAGGATCTTGAGGATTTTCCGGGTGTGGGCGCGGGAGTATATGGTTCGCGTGAACGCATTCCATGGGCGGTGAACAGGGGCGGATATTTTTATATCCCCCAGGAAAATAAGGAAAACTTGATTGCAGAGATGCTCGAAATATACGCTACGTTTTGGTCTTTTGATGCTTACGCGGACCGTGAACATTTTAGCATAAATCATGGGGGCGTGGGAAGCGATTTGGAAATCCAAGAATATATGAGTGGAGCGAAATATTCAGTCCAGGTGCATACGGCGGATCCTTCGCGTCGGGATCCTAATATTGTGAAGATTGAAATCGTGCCTGGAGCTGGACGATCGTTGACGGACGTCAATCCTTTACTTCAGGGAAAGCCTTTGATTTTATATTATGATAAACATCAAGGACAGATGATCACTGCTGATGATCCGCGCGTATTCTACCATCCCGTGGATCTTGAGAAAACAAACATGGTTTCTTTTACGGATGGAACAGTTCAAGGGATTCCCAGAGACGGGTACAAAGAATTGGATACATTCAAAAGTCAAATGGCTTTGGCCCGGTCCGTTATTCCGGTCGTTTTAAGAATAGAAAATTATAACCAGAGCGCTCGGGACATTGAAGGGGTGATTACTCCTAAAAATGAATTTATTTATTTCCAAGACAGGAGACAAGCGCATATTGTGCCTGATGGCAGGTGGGATCAATTGCGTGAATCCCAAATCAAGAGTTTAGCGGCATGGGCAGACAGTCATGGTCGGGAGGATTTTAAAAATTTAGATTTTTATAAAGGCAGTACATTTGAGTCGGATTCTTTGCGTGTATTTGTTCCCCAGAGGGATAAAGGCCCGAGTCGGTTGATTAGTGAGTTGGCGGAGGCGTTAAATCCTGAACATTTTATTTTAAGGGGAGATGATAAAATCCAATATATCACGCGCCTTTATCACGTTTTGACGGAAACGGAAGAATTCGCGGATATCCGGGAAGGTGTATTGCGGCGGATATTTTTTTACGCGGCCAATCAACATGTTCCAATAGCGCGGTATTTCTACAATTTGGCGCAAAAATATCCAGATTTGTTTTCGCGGATCATTCCCTACGCAATTATGCCAATGGATAAAAAAGATGTGTTTAATCGAGAAGAATTTGAATCAACCAATGGATGGTTGTTGGCAATAATTTTAGTGTCTATTTCTTATGCGAATGAGTTTAAACAGGTTATTACTGCCAGCTTGTCTTTAAAAGAATGCGTATCAGCAGTGAATTTTGTTTACAGATGGGGTAGTTCAACAGATAGGATATCATATAAAGCCTCGGATCTTAAAGAAATATTATATCCTTTTTTGTCTGAGCGAAGCGATTATGAAGAGTTATTAACACGTCTGTTGCCGGAAGCGGCGCAAGAAGTGCGGAAGGCAAATAAGCACAGGACAATGAACGTACAAGTACAAAATGGGAGAAAGAAGACGGGCGGTATTGATTTTACTGCCAATACACCTTTAGAAGTTTTCGTCACAGGCGGATCCGCCTCTGGCGGAAAGTTTAATATGGACCCCGCCATACTTGCACAGCTCCAAAATACCTCTGGCTTTATGCCGGTGATTATCAGCATACAGCCGATGACGGATTTGCGGTTGTTTCTCGGATTAGATGCCAGCAAGAATTTATCCGCGTAGTATTGTGTGATTTACCTGCGCCGCCTGCGTCCAAATCTTGAAGAAGATCTAAACACAACTTGCGGTTTGGAAAATTGCTCCAGGGCAACGGTGGGGTGCGAGCTGGCTACGGGCAGTTTTAAACTCATGACCCGTTCAATACCCGCGACATCGCTGCGTTGGTCAGGGGTGGCGAAGGATATGGCGTGGCCCGCGTGGCCGGCGCGTCCGGTGCGGCCGATGCGGTGCACGTAATTCTCAGGGTCGTCCGGCAAATCGTAATTAATGACGAGTTCAATGCCTTTGACATCAATGCCGCGCGAAGCGATGTCGGTAGCCACCAGAACGCGGTGTTTTCCCGCTTTAAATCCGTCGAGCGCTTCCCGGCGCTGGCCTAAGGAACGGTCAGAATGGATTTCTGCGGCGGAATGTCTCATGCCACGGATAGTTTTGACTAAACGTGCGGCGCCGAATTTTGTCCGGGCGAACACCAAAACCGGTCCATGGTATTGGGAAAGCACACTTGCCAATAATTCATTTTTCAATTCTTTGCGGACGATGAACAGTTCCTGCGTGATCTTGTCCGCAGCCGTTCCTGAGCGGGCTATCTCGATTTGCACGGGAAGTTTCATATAGGTATTAGCTATGCCTAAGACTTCCTGGGGCATGGTCGCGGAAAAAAGCATAGTCTGTCTTTGCGCGGGGACTTGACGCAAAACGTCTTTGATCTGTGGGGCAAACCCCATGTCCAGCATGCGATCAGCTTCATCAAGAACAACGATGTGCGCGTCATTCAGGCGCACGGTCTTTTGCTGTAAATGGTCAATTAAACGTCCGGGGGTGGCGATAATGATACGGGGATTGGCGCGCAGGCCTTGGATCTGTTTGCCCATGGAATCGCCGCCGATAAGGACAACAGTTTTTATCCCTAAGGCTGGAGTGATTTTGCGTAAGTTTTCATCCACCTGTAAAGCCAGTTCCCGCGTTGGAACCAAGATTAAACCGCGGCCTTTGATTTGGGCTAAACGTTGGAGCATAGGAATGCCGAACGCCAGGGTCTTTCCAGTACCGGTTTGGGCAATCCCCATCATGTCTTTGCCTTCAAGGCCAATAGGGATGGCCTGGAGCTGTATTTGGGTGGGAACGGTAAATTTCAGACGGTCTAAGATGGTTAAAATGCTGGGGGCGATCCCCAGCGTGTAAAACGAAACTTCAGATGAATTCATTAATGTTCTTTCTTTAAATAAGTGTTTGAGTTAAAAACAATTTTTATAGCCTAACACTTATCGGCTTAATATGCAAATTTCTTGTGTTTCTTTGTGTTTTTTCAAATCTTGATTGGCAATTTCCAAACTTGTGCTATAATTCCGCCTTATTATGATTTCCGTAAACGGTGTCACATTACAATTTGGTAAGCGGGTATTGTTTGAAGGGGTGAGCATCAGCTTTAACCCAGGCAACTGCTATGGCATTATCGGTGCCAATGGTTCCGGTAAATCCACATTCCTTAAGATTTTGGCCAGTGACATAGATACGAACGCCGGCTCTGTTGCCATTGCCGCGGGGAAACGCATTTCCGTTTTAAAACAAGATCAATTCGCGTTTGACGAATATACGGTGCTGATGACCGTCATCATGGGGCACAAAGAACTATATAAGGTGATGAAAGAAAAAGACGATATTTATGCCAAGGCGGATTTTTCCGATAAGGACGGTTTGCTTGCTTCTGAACTGGAGTCCAAATTCGCGGAAATGAACGGCTGGGACGCGGAATCGGAAGCCGCCAGGCTTTTAAGTGACTTGGGCATTCATGAGGAAATGCATCAGCAGCAAATGAATCAGCTGGAAGGATCCCAAAAGGTGCGGGTGCTTTTGGCCCAGGCTTTATTCGGCAACCCGGATGTCTTAATCCTTGATGAGCCGACCAACCATTTGGACGTTGACACCTGCATGTGGCTGGAAGAGTTTTTGATCAATTTTCAGAACACGGCCATTGTCGTTTCTCACGACCGTCATTTTTTGGATAAAGTGTGTACGCATGTCTGCGATATTGATTTCGGCAAGATCCAGTTGTATTCGGGGAATTATAGTTTTTGGCTTGAAGCAAGTCAATTGGCGCTGCGCCAGCGTTCGGAATCCAATAAGAAAACCGAGGAGAAGCGCAAAGAACTGCAGGATTTTATCGCCCGTTTTTCCGCCAATGCTTCCAAGGCCCGCCAGGCGACCTCCCGTAAGAAAATTTTAGAGAAACTGACTTTGGAGGATATCAGGCCTTCTTTGCGTAAATATCCATTTGTTAATTTTAAGCCTGAGAGGGAAGCGGGCAATGATGTCCTGCATGTTGAGAATTTGACCAAGGCCAATGATGGGCAGGCGATGTTCAAAGGGTTTTCCTTGCATGTCCATAAAGGAGACAAGATCGCTTTTGTCGGCCCCAATGATTT
>JAHFGF010000153.1 GCA_023247595.1 Candidatus Omnitrophota bacterium | reverse complement strand
GTACCGAGCACATGAAGACCGCCGGCTTTGACGACTTCGTCATGTTCAATTTTCACCTGAGCGCGAAACTGATCAATAAATTTACTAATCACTTCCTGCTGAGCGGCCGCATCTTCATCGCCTTTTAATTTTTGATCAGCCAGATTGCGCGCCAGATATTCCGCGTTACCGCCTAACACAATGTCGGTTCCGCGGCCGGCCATGTTGGTGGCAATAGTCACCGCTTTGTGACGGCCGGCCTGGGCGATGATGTGCGCTTCCATTTCATGAAACTTAGCGTTTAAAACCTGATGCGTCACACCTTTGGCTTTGAGCAGACTGGAAATAATTTCCGATTTCTCGATAGAAATTGTACCTACCAGAACTGGCTGGCCTTTTTTATGAAGCTCTTCAATCTCGGCGACAACCGCGTTGTATTTTTCCCGTGTTGTTTTATAAATGCAGTCCGGAGAATTGACGCGCTGCAGTTTGCGGTTAGTTGGGATCACCACGCAGTCGAGGTTATAGATCTGCTTAAACTCATTGGCCTCGGTGTAAGCGGTACCGGTCATCCCGCTTAATTTTTGATACATGCGAAAATAATTCTGAAATGTGATGGTCGCCAGCGTCTGGTTCTCGCGCTCAATTTTAATGCCTTCTTTGGCTTCGACCGACTGATGAAGGCCGTCCGACCAACGCCGGCCGGGCATCATGCGGCCGGTGAATTCATCGACAATAATAACCTTGCCGTCTTTGACCACATAATCTGTATCCCGTCGGAAAAATTCTTTAGCGCGTAAAGCGTTGATTATCTGATGACGGTATTCGATCGTTTCCATATCATGAAGATTAGCGACACCGAAAAGCTTAGCACCTTTTTCCTCGCCGGATTCTGTGATGGAAATCGTCTTGGCTTTCTCCTCCGCCACGTAATCATATCCGACAGAAAGGTCCTCACCGCGGTGTTTGGCGTCAATCTCCTGCTGCTCGGTGACGCGACGTCCTTTGAGTTGAGGCACAATTTTGGAAGCTGTGTAATATTTATCGGTTGATTCCTCGGCGGGGCCAGAAATGATTAGCGGCGTACGGGCTTCATCAACTAAGATGCTGTCGACTTCGTCGACAATAGCAAAATGAAAATCACGCTGGACCATCTCTTCTTTAAAGCTAACCATGTTATCGCGCAGGTAATCAAAACCAAATTCGTTGTTGGTTCCGTAGGTGATATCGCAGCGGTACGCTATTTGGCGTTCACGCGGCGGCATGTCGTGGAGAATAACCCCGACGGATAAACCCAAAAATTCATAAATCTTTCCCATCCATTCGCGGTCGCGTTTGGCCAGGTAATCATTCACGGTAATGACGTGCACGCCTTCACCGGAAAGGGAGTTGAGATAGGCCGGCAATGTCGCAACCAAAGTCTTACCTTCACCAGTTGTCATTTCCGCGATCCCGCCGTTATGCAGCACCATTCCGCCAATCAACTGGACATCAAAATGCCTCATCCCCATCAGACGCTTGCCGACTTCACGGATAACGGCAAAAGCCTCCTCGAGAATTTCATCCAAAATTTCTTTACGGGCCATGCTCAAATCATCCTGGGCCTGTTTTAAATCCTGGCTTAAACGTTCTTTATCTTCGGGAGAATCGCTGGTCCGGTAAGCGGCGATGGTCTCGTCGCATTTAGACCGTGACGCAAGAAGCGCCAAATGAACTTTTGATTTAAATTCTTCCGTCTTGGCTTTGAGCTGATCGTCCGTCAGTTTACTTATATTTTCTTCTAGGGCATTGATGCGGGAAGCGCGGGCGGCATATTTCTTGACGACACCAATCGAAGGAATCGGCATATCTTCATGCAGGTGAACCTGAACCGAAGGATTCAGAGAATTGACAAATTTTTGAGCACTTTGATAAACGCTTTTGCGGATTAAAAAATCAAACATATTCAGTCCTTTACTCGAGGGGACACAAGAACACATGAGCACAGGTACACAGGTCACAGAAATACAAAAAGGAGCACATGCGCTCTTGTGTACTTGTGTTCTTGTGCTCTATCGTTATCACGTTTCTTTGTCCCGCTCTTTACTTTTCTTATCTCTGTCTTCAGGTTTTATTTTCAAATAGGCTTCGATGAAAGGATCAATTTCACCGTCCAAGACTTTGGCGGTATTGCCGACTTCATAATCTGTCCGGTGGTCTTTGATCATGTTATATGGATGCAGTACATACGATCGAATCTGACTGCCCCATTCAATTTTTTGTTTCTCGCCGGCTTCTTTGGACATCCGCTCTTCTTGTTCGCGGCGCATGCGCTCATAAAGCTTGGCCCGTAAAACCCTCATGCACTGCATGCGGTTTTGAAGCTGGGAACGTTCATTCTGGCTCTGCACCACAATGCCCGACGGCAAATGCGTGATGCGCACAGCAGAATCAGTCGTATTAACGCTTTGCCCGCCGGGACCGGAGGAACGAAACACATCAATACGCAGGTCAACCGGGTTGATATCAACGGCGATATCGTCATTGATTTCCGGAATCACTTCCACCGACACAAATGAGGTATGCCGCCTTTTATTCGAATCAAACGGGGAAATCCGCACCAGGCGATGAACGCCTTTTTCCGCTTTCAAATAACCATACACACAATCACCGGCGATGCGGATGGTCACATTTTTAATACCAGCCTCTTCGCCGGGGAGTATATCAAGTTCCTGGGTTTCATATCCATGCAGTTCGGCCCAGCGCAGATACATCCGCAACAGCATGCTGGCCCAGTCGCATGACTCCGTTCCGCCGGCGCCAGCATTAATACTTAAAATGGCATTGCTGCGGTCAAATTCTCCGGAGAGAAGCGTGCGCAGTTCCAGTTTTTCAATGATCTCCGTCAGGGCCGCGGATTCTTCGGTCAACTGCTTTAAGATCTCCTGGTCCTGACCGGCTAAATCCAAAAATTCCAAGGCATCCGCGACGCGTTTTTCGGATACACGCAAAGGCTCAACCACACCCTTGAGAGCCTTTAATTCCTGCATCAATTTATTAGACTCTGCCGCATTATCCCAAAAACCGGATTCGGCCATTTGAGCCTGAATTAACGCGATTTGTTTTTCTTTGCCGGCCAAGTCAAAGATACCCCCTGAGATGCCGGAGTTTCTCGCTCAAACCGGAAAACAATTCTTTTAAACCATCAACGGACATAATTCCAATTTCCATATTATATTTTTAATACACCGACGACAAACATCGAAAAGAAACAGTGATGGATGCCGCCAAAGGATGGGTTATTATAACACAGCCTCTTAGCGGCACAATCACTTTACCCGATTCCTCAAGAGAAAAACTATTGCTGCGGCGGGGCTTTTGTCACGCCTTTTAAACGCATCGCGGTAATACTCAAACCATTTTTGTTCTCGGCATTCATATCGACCTTAACCAAATCTCCGGAATTTTTATCTTTGAAATCGACTGTCGCGATAGCGATGATCCCGTAACGGCGCAATTTTTCATCCAGGCTGACGAACTCCAGATTTCTCATCTTTTTGGCTTTTTCATCATAAAGGTCAAACGTGCCGGTTGCCTGCGACTGCGTATCAATATAATCCTTCATGAAGCTTCGAAGCTCCTCATCGGTGTAATCTTTCTTAACTTCCGTGGCTGTCGGCGCGGCAACACTGGAAATCAGCATTTCATTGACGGAATAGGTGTCGTTTTCTTTCTTTACCTTAATATCCAGTGTGACGATATCGCCGGAAGTGGTGTCGCGGAAATTTGCCTGGACAACTTCGACATCCCCGTCCTCTTTTACTCCGGATTTGAATTCAATCAAATCCAGTGTGCGCACTTTATTAGAATCGGCGTCAAAAATATCCAGTTTACCTGAAGTTTTACGGCGCGCGCTGATGTCCTTCTTGACCGCTTCAACAATGGCATCTGACGGCATGTCTTTGACTTCTTCCTTAACCTGCGCTTCGTCACCAGCCGGCGTTTCCGACGGAGCTTGGGCTGAATCTGAAGCGCCGCTGTCATTGTTCTCAATTTCATTAATGACCTTGTCGGTATTCTCCATAATTTCAGCGGCTATGGTATCCGCTCCAATGTCACCCTGATAAGGAAGAACTTCAGCGCTTAAATTTTCCGATTCCTGGGAAGGAGAATCCGATAAGTTTT